>CAZGNL010000133.1:0-15323 GCA_964527475.1 uncultured Syntrophaceae bacterium | reverse complement strand
TTGACCCGGAAAGGCGTGGTTCTTTCACGGGACTTTCATAGGAATGCGCGTTCAAGCAAATGATAAAGAGCACTGCCGGGCAAGCCGGCAGTGGCACCCAAGAAACCGATCTCACTCTCTTGATTGCGCATTGGTATTACACCTCTCGCTCTTATTCGTCTTAATTTTTGGGGAAACCTTTATTATACCGCTTCGCCATTTAACAAGTAAAATCTCGGGGCCTACGATGGGGGATGCTCGAAGGGGGAGCTACTGGGCGTAGGGCCAATTTACGAGCCGGTTGGTGTGGGAGCTTCATTATTGGTCCGTAGCGGCCCGCCGGGCGTGGGTACTTCGAGGAAGGTTTTGGGTCTATGCTTTGCGCGATGCCACGGACTCCTTGTTGACACAGACCTCTCTCGCGGCAAACCCGGATTACAATAATATTCGCGAAATGGTATTACAATTAATGGTGGCGCAAAATTGCGTTGTGATTTAGAGTACAAAATTCCGCGAGTGCGCGGCCTTTGTGGGACGGCATCCAATGAGATGTGGGGCGGCCGGTCAAGGAATCAGGTTTGGGGTGATGGAAAGTTTCATGGGGAGACGTTTGCAACCGGGCCTGCTGTACCCGCGGTATTCCCCTGATCCTGTTTGGGGTGTCAATTATGAGCGGCCAATTCAGTAGAAAAGATTTTCTGGAAGCGATCTTTCAAGGTTATTTCAACGATCACGAAGGGTTCATTGTAGTGCGGGCCCTCACACGACACGACCCCAGGGTGAGCACCCGATATTTCCCGAACATAGATACGCTGGTCAAGGAGCAGTATTCAAAAGACCAGAATGTCTTTTTCGGGGTCTGCCCGCGTGAGAGGATGAAGCCGGGGCTTAGCAACATAGGGTATGTCTCCTGCCTTTGGGCGGGATTGGATTTTACACCGGACGGCCACGCGGGGAGGGAAGGGCATTTCGTCAGTCCCGCGTTTGCGGCCAGGGCGGTTAGGAGCTTCCCGCTGCCTCCCTCCATTATTGTGGAGTCAGGGGCGGGGTTGCACCTGTACTGGCTTCTCAGCGAATTGATCTCCGTTAACGAACACAACGACCTGGGGGCCATGCTGAGAAAAGTCAACGATTTCTTCAAGTGTAGAAGAAAGGTGGATCTTGATGCGACCTTGCGGCTGCCGGAAACCACAAACTGTAAAGTTCCCGGGCAGGTTCTTGACTGTAAACTCAAATACATGAATCAGGATTTTCGGTACAAGTTGGAAGACTTTGAGCGCATTGACCTCAACAGCCAAAGCGTCACGGCCATAATGGGTCAACAGCCACAGGTCCAGAGGAGCGAGGCTGTACAGAGCGCTTCGCATGAAGCGCCGGCGGAGAATGATTCCGCTACCGAGACAGACGTCATAGCGATTGAAGTCATCGATGAATACCTGGCCAGGGACGAGACCCCGGCGCCCGGGGGCGAGGCCGCGATGGAGGCCCCCGAATCTGAGCAGGAACCCGGATCGCTGATTTCGGACCAGGCCCTGGACAAAATTGCGGACAGAATTGCCGACAAAATCCTCTCGAACTTCACCGAAGACTTGGCGGACCGGATTGCCGAGCGTATTCTTTCACGGATGAGTTCCATCAAACGTGAGGGCAAGCTGTGAGAACTATTGTGGCAACTACCACAGTAGGACCGGCATCTTGCCGGTCCGCGTGTCCAGCGGGGCCCAACCAGGATCGATTCGATGTCTCTGTATGGTCGTGAGTCAATTTCTTTCTCTTCTCTGTGTCTCTGTGTCTCTGTGGTTCATTTCTCTTCTCTTTTCCGTGCCACGGGGTCAAGTGTGGGCAATGGCCCCTTTGTCAAAGGGGGGGCAAGGCTGGATTTTGCCGATGTGCGGGAATCAGCTTTCTATCAGACGCAACTTTTGGCAACTGTTATAGGCCGCGCTTTCGCTACGCAAGAGCCGGGAAGTGGAGCAGGGGACCGAAGTGCAAGAACAGCGTGACAATGGTGGAACGACCGACATGAACAGGGAATCTCATCCAGAGACGGACGGCAGTTTCCACAAAGAGGATCTGTCCGGCCTTGACGAGAAAGAAAGCCATCATTGCACGGGTTCGCCCGGGTCGGAGACCTCGGAGCCGCCAGGAAGAAGCGAGTCCGAGAATCCCCCCGATTCACCCGGAGGGTTTGCCGGACCTATGACCGGCCAGGACAAGTTGCTGTCCGGAATTGAGAAATCAGGCGCGTACTGCCGGATCATGGACTCCGTACCTGTCCCGATGCTGTTGGTTGACAGCGCTGATTCCATAGTTTTTGCCAACCGTGCGGTTGAGGAGATAGTGCAAGGCTCGGATTACGTAGGAGACAAGTCCCTGTCAACCTTATTCCCTCATGGCGAAGAGAGATCCATGATCGCCTCGCTCATTCAAAAGAGCTTTCAGAAGGGAGAGAGCCTGACCAGGGAAGGATTCTTGCGAACGGGTGGGCCGTTGATCTGGGGTCGAGTTCACGTTCAGCCCTTGGAACTGGACGAGCATGAACTTGCGCTGGTCATTGTGGAGAACCTGACAGCTGAAAAGGAATGCTTGGCCGCGTGTAAATCTAAGAAACTGCTCAGCATGTTCCCAACCGGCGTGGCTGAATTCAGTTTGTCCAAGCCGATTTCCCACGATCTTCCCGATGAGGAACTGCTTGCCGGAATCCTCAACGCACAGATCGTGGATGGGAACAACGAATTTGCACGTATTCACGGCAGTTCGGATATAGAAGATCTGGTGGGGCTTCGACTGAAAGACTTGTCTTTCCTGGGCAAAGATAGCGAGGATCTTTACCTCATGTGGATCCACAAGTTCCTTCCCACAGGTTCCTTTGAGCTCGATGAGGTGGTTTCAGGCGGGAAAGTCAGGCACATTGAAAAGACTCTGATCGGTGAAGTGGAGAACAATCTCATTACTTCTTTTTGGGAGCTGACCCGGGACGTCACCGAGAGAAAGCTTTCCGAACAAAAACTGAGACGGAGCTTCGACACGCTGAAGAGGACTTTGAATGCAACTGTTGAAGCGCTCATTGCAGTCTCGGAAAAGAGAGACCCGTACACCGCGGGCCATCAGCGGAGGGTGGCGCGGCTCGCTTTTGATATTGCCGAGGAAATGGGGCTTTCCGACCATCAGTGTGCCGGTATCCATGTGGCGGCTTCCATTCACGACATAGGGAAAATATACGTTCCTGCTGAATTCCTGACCAAACCGGGTACCATCAGTGACGCGGAACACGTGATCATACGGACCCATCCCAATGTGGGATATGACATCTTGAAAGGCATAGAATTCCCCTGGCCCGTGGCAGAGGTGATACTGCAACATCACGAGAGAATGGACGGAACCGGCTATCCCCATGGGCTCAAAGGCGAAGAGCTTCTCTTGGAATCCAGGATATTGGCCGTATCCGACGTTATGGAAGCCATGTCATCGCACCGGCCCTACAGGCCGTCGCTCGGCATGAGGAGCGCTGTGGATGAGCTGAAGACCTACCGGGGCAAACGGTACGATTCCCAAGTGGTCGACGCGTGCATGGCGATCCTGGATAAAGGCTTCAGGTTCAGTTGATTCCAATTGTGCATCAATTCCGGAGAATGGTCGTTTACCTGAAAGTCCCGTAAAAGAACCACCCCCATCCGGGTCAGCGTATGGGGTGGTTTGGAGGGGAGATGAGTCTCCCCTCCAAAGATGACTGGATTCTTAAGGTATTTACAGAACCGCTTACCTCATCCGGGGCGAAGCCACGGACAAGCTGCCCCAAGATTTTCGTAGTTCGTTGTCTATTATTAGGGGTGATCGTCGGTATTACGCTCCGACCCTCTGAAATCCGTATATGGGGCCGAGTCCGAGCATTTGCGTCAATTCATCCAGGGCCGCGCGACTCTGTTGCAATAGAAAAGGATCCAGCAGATCTTCCGGGGACAGCCGGTCTCGATAGTGGTGATTCGCCCACTGTATGAGACTCTGGTAGAGTTGATCCGTCAAGAAAACGCCCTGATGCGTCAGATGGAGCTCGTGCTCGCTCAGGACAACTCTCAGCCGTAGACATGCAGGCCCACCGCCGTTTTTCATGCTTTGCCCGGTGTCAACAAAGTGAACTCTTGTGATTGGATTGTCCTGTTCGAGGACGCGGCCCAAAAGCTTCTTTGTGTCCGGGTGCTCCTCACATTCCCTTGGAGCCGCGAGCCGCATGGTCCCATCCGGCAGGGTCACCAGCTGAGAGTTGAAGAGATATGTTTCAATGGCTTGAGTGACGGTCACCTCTTCGGGATTCACCTGGATTGGAATCAGCTCGGTCTCGCAACATTCGTGGAACATGCTCTCTAGTTTCCGCAGGACCTCCCGCGCATCTGAAAACGCGTCGGCATGATACAAGAGAACATTTTCGTTGCCCACGCATATGACATCATTGTGGAACACACCCGCGTCTATCAGATCCGGATTTTGGCGGACAAACATGGTTCTTGCCGGGGCCAGTCGGTGCAACCTGCACACCGCCTGTGACGCTTCCAGTGTTTGCCGCGCGGGGAAGGCTTGCGGGCCGGGCCCCGATCGTTCAAATGCCTGTTTGCCGTAAACGAATATTTCTATCCCGGGGGTGCCGTGAGTTCTTGCCAGCCGAACATGATTGGCCGCTCCTTCATCGCAGAAATGAGGGCCCGCGGGTAATGGATCGTGATGCACGAATGCAGTGTCATCCGCGAAGATCTTTCTTAACAGCGCGCCTGTGAACCCGGGTTCCAAGGACCGATGGAACTGGGAAGTCAGATTCGCGGGCGTAAGGTGCACCGCCTTGTCCGCGGTGTCCACCCCGGGTGAAACAGTGGCCGCGTTGGCCGTCCACATGCCTGACGAGCTGTAGCACGCGGCAAGAAGATCAGGACTGTCTCGGCCCACCGCCTCGATGATCTGAAAATCGTTTCCCGTAAATCCCAGCCTTCGGAGTGCCTGCAGGTCAGGCCGTTCATGGGGTGGCAAAACAGCCTGTTTCAGGCCCATGTCGGCCAGCAACTTCATCTTTTCAATTCCCTGCCGGACAGCGCCCCGGGGGTTGGAAATCGTCAGTCCATGTCCCATAGAGGCCACATTGCCGTAGGCGAGCCCACCGTAGTTGTGAGTAGGCCCCACAAGCCCGTCGAAATTCACCTCAAATGTTTTCCCAGGCATACCACTGTGACTCCACCATCGATCTACTCGGCCCAGACTCCCATGAACGGGGTTCAGGGTTCCGCTACCTCAACCTATTCTATACCTTCCATCGCAAGAAAGCGACAATGAAGCATAAAAATGTTCGCTATCCTGGCTGGTTACGGCCGCAGGCGCGTAGCATGTTACGTCCTCTTGGATAGTTGGTCAACGTAGACACGTGGTGGACTTGAAAAGGCCATTTTTGTAGGAATGCGCTTTCAAAATGGATTTCGGCCATGGCATGGGTCGGGGGCATTGACAGCATTGGCTTGAGCAATCTCATTCCGGATATGATAACCTTCGTGGCAACCGCGATCGTGTCGACACTGAAGGAACGACAACAGCCGCTGGAATTGATGCGTCAGTTCAGGAACCTATCAGGGTTCACATCAGGCATGGAGGTAGGAATGGCGCCTGCCGATTCGATCATTCTGAATGAAATACGTGCGCTTGCCGGACACTTGGCCATGGGCAGACCCGTACAGGCCGGGCAGTGCGCCAAATGGACCGGCTCACATCTCCGGCTTCTGCGGTTGCACGGCCTTTTGCCATGGATACACGTGTCATTGGCTCAACAGGCCAAGATGGTTCTTCCGGCTCACATAGTGTTGGAAACAAGGAATTGCTATAGGCAATCAGCCATTCGGAGCCTACTTCGTGAGGAGTGTATTCGAGAGATCTTGGAACAATTCCAAGCCGGCGGAATTGATTTGATAGTGCTAAAGGGTGGGTATCTCGGACCAAACATATACGGGGATGCGGCTCAGCGCCCAATGGACGACCTGGACATATTGGTTGCAGAAAATCATCGGCAGCCGGCTCGGGAGATTTTGATCTCGCTGGGCTACGAGGCTCCGGCGGAACTTACGGATGAATTGGAAGAATCGGTCAGGCATTCCCAGTGCTACGTCAAGGAAGGCCGGTCAAGGGAATTCGTGGATCTTCACTGGCGCCTGCAAGCGATGGACTATTATCGACTGCCGTCGCAAATCGTCTGGGACAATTGGGTTGAGTCAACTTTGCACGGCCACAAGGTCCATTATCTCACACCCGAGATGAATTTCATTCATCTCGCGATTCACACCCTAAATCATGGTCAAAGACTGAGAGACTGGCTGGACTTGATCCTCCTCACCCAAAGGACCCATATGAGTTGGGAAGGATTGATGAAATTGGCTGAATCAATGCGAGTTGTCAGGCCGATATACCACGTGCTGTACCTTCTGGAAACGCAATGGAATTTCACGCCGCCATCGGGAGTGCTCCGCCGCGCGGCCTCCTACAATCCTCACTGGTTGGAAGACCGTGTAATCAGGGGCCGAATTCGGCTCATTTGGCGTTGGATCTCTCGATTGAGCTCGCTTCCTGATTGGCGGTCGAGGCTGCACTACATCCGGACACGTTTCATGGCGCCAAGGCAACATGGCAAGTCCTTTGTCGGGATTCCGGGTCTCCTGTGGCATTGGGTCGGTCGGACAGCAGGTCTCCTAAGATCTATCCGGAGAGTCTGACAGGCCCGGATTATGCTCCGACGGAACAGCGCCGGCCTTCCTCGGTCCTTCAAATCTGTTCTTGACTCCAGTGCGCTCAGTTGTTTTCATAGTGCGTGGTCCTGGTCCACGGACGTCTTGACGAATCCGACTTTTCCGGATCAAATGCCGATGGCGCCTCGCGAATGGGCCGGCGCCTCAAGATCAATGGAGCGTGTATGAAATCCGAACGCATATCACATGACAACCTCGAACAGGAAGGACTCAGCTTCCCCATTCTCCGGTCTGACACCAGTCTTGACTCTCGCGCCGGGGGGGGGCTCGTAACCATGGAAGGAACGCTGTGTATGGGAAGCTACGTTTCCGATGCGGGGGCTCCCGAGGACACGGAAACAGATCATCCGGTCATCGGGGAACAAGACGATCCGGAAGAAGACTGGGAAGACGAGGAAGAAGACGTTGACGATTGGGACGACGATGATCCCGAGGAAGATCCCGAAGAAGATGACTACGACCCGGATGATGACGAAGACGCTGACGAAGATGAGTACGACGACATGGACGATGACGAGGAGGACGACCCGGAAGAGGATTGGGACGACGATGATCTCGAGGAAGATGACTTGGAGGACTGAACCGCGCCGATTTCCTTGATACGAAGTTATAGTTGTTCTCGAAAGTTCTCACGGATATCGAGATTGCTTCGTCGTATCACTCCTCGCAATGACGAGAAGGTAAAATGTCATTGCGAGGGTATAAGATCGAAGCAATCTCAATCGAAACGAGAATCCTACTTTACTTCTGAGACCCGTTATAACCCGGCCCTTTCGGGTTCAGGAGCACCCGGAGGTGCCGCCACAGTTGAGGCATTTGTAACAGGAGCCGTTTCGAACCATTATCGCGCCGCAGTCCGGGCACGCCGGGGAGTCGGATTGGGGATTGAATGTGTGCCCTTTGACATCTGAGGATTCGGACCGGATCTCCGTCTGAGGTTCCGGTGTGCCGGGGTCCGGCAGTGCCGGTAGCGCGTCCCCCGGGGCCGACAGGCCCGCGGCCTCCTGCTGTATCTTGTCAAGGAAGCGCGTTCCAAGGTATCGGAATATGTAATCGGTTAAGGACTTTGCTATGGGCACGTCCGGGTTGCTGGTGAATCCCGCGGGTTCAAAACGCACGTGGCTGAATTTGTTGACCAGAGCTTCCAACGGAACACCGTATTGCAGAGCAATAGACGTGAGGGTGGCTATGGTGTCCATGAGCCCTGATACAGTGCTCCCCTCCTTGGCCATGCGGATGAAAATCTCTCCCACCTTGCCGTCAGGGTAGAATCCCGTGTGGATATACCCCTTTTGACCGGCGATCTCGAATTTGTGGCGAACACTCTCTGTGTCCACGGGCAGGCGCCGGCGTACCGGCACGTGCACTTCCCCGCCGGGGGATTCCTCCAAACCCAAAGGCTGAACTGCTTTGCATCCGTCACGGTAGACTGTTATGGCCTTGAGCCCGAGTTTCCACGCGGACAGGAAAATCCGCTCTATCTCTTCCACCGTTGTGTCGTTGGGCACGTTGACCGTCTTGGAAATCGCTCCTGAAATGAACGGCTGCACGGCCGCGATCATTCGAACGTGCCCTTCAGGAGCTATGAATCGCTCCCCGTCAATGGGCCTGAACGCACAATCGAAGACCGGCAAATGTTCCGGGAGGATTTCCGTTATGCCCTCGATCGTGCCGGAATTCTCTATGCGTCCAACAATGTCCTGAACCACCACCGGCGGGTATCCGAGCCGTTCCAGGCCGCGGGCCACGGTTCGGTTGACCATCTTGAACCTTCCTCCACCGGACAGATTCTTGTACTTGACCAGAGCGATTTCCGGTTCAACTCCGGTGGTATCGCAGTCCATCATGAACCCTACGGTGCCCGTGGGCGCCAGCACGGTGGTCTGGCAGTTGCGATAACCGTGACCGCGGCCGGTCTCCAGAGCTTTGTTCCAAACCTCCTCCGCTTCCGATACAACTTCGCCGGGTACGCCGGATCGGTCTATGTGTTGCACATGGCCACGGTGGGCCTCAATAACTCCCAACATGGCCTCCCGGTTCCTTTCGTATTCGGCAAATGGCCCCTTGACCGACGCCAGCCGCGCAGATTGACAATAGGCTTCACCCGTCATCAACGCGGTAACCGCTGATGCCCAAGCTCTGCCCGCATCTGAATCATAGGGGAGGCCCAGGGCCATCAAGAGCGCACCCAGGTCAGCATACCCGAGCCCAAGCGCTCGCATGTTCCGTGAGTTCTCGGTCACCGTGCTGTTAGGATACGAGGCATTGTCAACCAGGATCTCCTGCGCGGTTATCATGATATCCACGGCATGGCGGAATGAATTTACTCGGAACCGATCTCCGTCCAGAAAAGCGGTAAGCCTCAGAGACGCAAGGTTGCACGCGGAATCATCCACGTGCATATACTCGGAACACGGGTTTGAGGCCCTGATTCGCGAGGTCTGCGGACAAGTGTGCATGCGGTTTATCGTCGTGTCAAACTGAATACCCGGATCGCCGCACGTGTGGGCCGCCCGGGCCATTTCCCCCAAGATGTCCCGTGCCCGGTGAGTGTCCGCGATTTCTCCGTCGAGCACGAATCGGGTGTGCCACTCTTCGTCATCTTCAACCGCTTTCATGAACTCATCCGACGCGCGCACCGAATGATTGGAGTTCTGAAATGCTACGGTGGAATACGCGGGTCCCTCAAAGGACGCGTCATATCCGGCTCGGATCAACGCCCGGGCCTTTTCCTCTTCCTGAGCCTTGCAACGGATGAATTCTATGATATCAGGATGATCCAGATCCAGGATCACCATCTTGGCAGCACGACGAGTCTTTCCGCCGGATTTGATAACCCCTGCCGAAGCGTCCGCGGCCTTCATGAAGGAGATGGGACCTGACGCGGTCCCGCCGCCGGAAAGCTTCTCACGGGTTGACCGAAGACCGGACAAGTTGACCCCGGAACCTGACCCACCCTTGAAGATTATGCCCTCTTGAGCGTACCATTGGAGTATAGACCCCATGGTGTCCTCAACACTGAGTATGAAACAGGCCGAACACTGAGGAGCTTCTTCTACGCCGACGTTAAACCATACCGGGCTGTTGAAGGAGGCCGTCTGGTGCAAGAGCATTGATGCAAGCTCGTCCCGGAAGACCTTCGCGTCTTCTTCCGTGGCGAAGTAGCCCTGTTCTTGTCCCCACCGGTAGATCGTATCGGTCACCCTCAGAATCAGTTCACGTACGCCGGTCTCCCTTTCCGGAGTGCCCGGGTACCCTCGAAAGTATCTCGAAACCACTACATTGAGGGCCATGTCCGACCACGAGCCCGGGACCTCCACGCCCGCCTGTTCGAATACCACGTCGCCATTCTCACCGCGGATGACCGCAGGACGCCGTTCCCACACAACCGACTCAAATGGATCACGCCCGGGCGCGGAAAAGAACCGAACAAAACGCAGGCCTTCCGAAGAGGCATTCTTGTTTGACGCCTGATTGTTTTTCGATGGGCCCCTTATCGGTCGAACCTTTTCGGCCATTACTCTCCTCCGGCGCCTTGCACGGCCAAATCACGGCAAGGAGCGGGTACTCGACCACGCGAAGAATCACACTATATATTAGTATGATTCAAAGGGTTAATCAAACGTAATGGTTCACCGGGCTTGAAGCGGTTCTGCGCCCGGCGCCGCTGGAGGGCCCACTCGACGTGGTGTCAATAGATTCTCCACGATATATCCGTCCTTCGACCAAGTAGGCCCATCCCTCGATATTCCCGCGTCCCCGGGCAAAGCATAAACCCAAAACCTCTCTCGAAGCACCCACGTTCGGCGGGCCGCTACGGACTACAGATGAAGCTCCCACACCAACCGGCTCGCAAATTGGCCCTACGCCCAGTAGCTCCTCCTCCAAACCTCCCCCATACGTAATTCCGGCAGCTTGTACGGTTCACGGTGAACGGTTACAATCAAACAACAGATTCGCTGACCGATCATCTCGACTGCCGACCGTAAGAACACTTACCCCGCGCCCGCGTGGTAACCCGAAACCACAGCGCTGTTGGGCCGAGGCTTTCGCCGCGAAGTCTTCTTCGACCCGCGTCTGTGGTGTAGGGTGCGCAGATTGAACTGATGACACCTCGGACATTGGCTGAAATGCGCGCCGGACTCGTACCCGCACACCCCACACTTATAGATTGTCGCGGGATCATCGATCCAAACCAGCGGTATGTGCGAAACATGTGTGCCGGCCCTCATCTCCACACGCCGCGTCAGGTCGTCACGACTGATCTGTCCACCATAGAAGAGCTTACAGTAGATTTTGTTGAGTTGATTCCAGCTGATCTGATATTTGTCCAGCAAATCCTCATCACTGACGGGGGACTTCAGGTCACCCACTATTTGGGAGATCCTGATAAGCCTGGTTGTTTTCGTGATTTTCAGTGTTTTTTTCAAGGCAACCGCTCCAGAATTGCGAGATTGCATTAAGTATATCATATATCAGGTTGAAATAACAAGTAGCTTCTGCTTCTCTTGTCTGCAACCCCCAGGTTCTCAACAACATGACGACGGCTCGCAGGCAAAGGATGGCAAAGGAGTCAGCGAAAGAAAGGAAGTATCAAACCACAGGGGCACAGAGACACAGAGGATGAATAAGAGGAAGAATAAGTGAACCACAGAGACTCTGAGGCATAGAGTAGGGATCAAGAATATTGAATCTCTCTTCTCTGTGTCTCTGTGTCTCTGTGGTTCAATTCTCTTCTCTTGTCAGCCGTGAAATTAGGCCTGGTTTCCAGGCTCTGCCCGGGACCCATACCTCCGGGGCCGGGATCGGCTTTGGGGGCTGTCACTGGTCCGAAGCGGTCAGGCCGCGGGCCACCTCGGTGAGAAGTGTTTCAAGATCGAATGGTTTCCGGAGCACGTTAACAACCTGGGGACCCGGCGGGTCAGCCTCGAGTTGATGGTTCCCGTGGCCGGTCACGAAGATTATCCGCGCGTCTTCGTGGATCTTCACGATTTCTTCATAGCATTGCAGTCCACCCATTACAGGCATGGTCTGATCCAGTACTACCAGCGCGTACGGCCGACCCTCATCCAGGGCGCTGCGGTACATGTCCAAAGCCTGCTTGCCGTTCGAGGCTTCGAACACATCGTATCCGAACTCCTCCAGCACGCACTTGGACACTTCTCTCACCGAGTCATCATCATCCACTACCAATATGGACTGGCCTGCGCCCACTGGCGGCGGCTCATGCTCCTGTGTGAGTTCTCGGTCGGGTGTCAAGTTCTCCTCAACGGGCAGATAAACACGGAAACACGCGCCCTCGCCCGGTGTACTGTCGGCGAGGATGCTTCCCTGGTGGTTCGTCATCATCGTGTGAGCCACGGACAGCCCCAGGCCGGTGCCTTGCCCGGGAGCCTTGGTGGTAAAAAAGGGATCGAAGATATGCTCCAGCACGTCCGCTGTCATGCCCTCTCCTGTGTCCTCCACCACAAGCTCCACGTACCTGCCGGGCGCGGCCCAGGGGTGTGCACTACAGAAGCTTGCCTCCGCTTCCACTAGTCTCGTATGGAGGGTGATCTTTCCTCCCCGGGGCATGGCGTCGCGCGCGTTGACGACTAGGTTTACGAGCACCTGTTCAAGCTCGTTGGGATTGGCAAGAAGATCGGGAAGATCACGCGCCGGGTGGGTCTCGATTTCTATTTCAGGGGGAAAGGTCTGCTGCATGAGGCCTTGCACGCTCTCGACCACCTTGTTCACGTCGACCCGCGCCATTTCTCCGGCCTGGAGTCGGGCGAAACCCAACATTCTTTGTGTCAGTTTCCCGGCCCGATCGGTGCTTTCCGCAATCTTCTCAAGATACCGAGCCATTGAAGGCTCCAACGTGGTTTTCAGGGCGAGCATCTGGGCGTAGCCTCTGACGGCCATAAGAATATTGTTGAATTCATGGGCCACTCCACCGGCCAAGGTCCCCAATGCCTCCATTTTCTGTGACTGCTGAAGTTGCTTTTGCAAGAGCTCCTGTTCCGTGATATCGCGGAATATACCCTGTAAGGCCATTCTGCCATGATAGGTTACCGCGGAGGCTGTAATCTCCAGCCGGCGCATTGAACCGTCCCCGTGCAGATAGGTATACTTGTCCGGGCCCACTGGAATGGGCCCCGCGGACGCGTGGGCCTGGAGCCGATCCACGGCCATTTCGTATCCCCCGGGATCAAGGAAGTCCCAGATAGGCTTTCCCACAATCTCCTCGTGAGTGCGCCCTATCAAATCTATGCACGTCTTGTTTACAAAGAGGATCTCGCCGGAGGTCAAATCAAGGATGACGAACCCATAGCGCGCATTCTCAACCAGCGACCTGTAGCGCTCTTCGCTCAAACGCAAGGCCTCGTCGGTTTTCTTGCGCTCGGTGATGTCCACGATTACGACGACTGTTCCTTCCAACTCGCCCGTACGATCGTGAATCGGCGATACGGAAATGTCTGCCCAGAACACGGCGCCGTCTTTTCGCACGTACCGCTTTTCCAGTGCGTATGCTTCGCCTTCCCCGCGAATGAGGGCATCATGATTCTTCTTAGAAATGTCCTTGTCATCCGGGTGGGTTACCTGAATGTAGGGCATGCCGTCCAACTCCTCCGGGCCATAACCGATCATGTCGGCCCACACGGAGTTGTACTGAATGTACCGACCGTCCGCGTTCACGACCGCTATTCCGACGGCCGCATTGTTGAATATCCCCCTTAGACGCTCTTCGCTGGCTCTCAGCGCTTCTTCTGTGCGTTTGCGTTCGCTGATGTCCTCGAATACGGTCGCCAATCGTCCCGTGCCCGTAGAAAAAACCGATACGCTGAAATGACGATTGGCCAGCTCGAAAAAGGTATCGAAGCGTTCGGCCTCCCCTGAGACGGCCACCCGTGTGAAAATATCCAACAGAGGGGGGGCGTCCCCTGGATAAAGTTCCGACGCGAGCCTGCCCACCGCTTGCGCTTGCCCGGCACGGGATTGCTTCTTCGAGGTGGGATTGACGCCCATTATCCGGTAGTCTACAGGTGTGCCGCGTTCGTCAAGAACAAGCTCATGATGGACTACCGCCTCCGCAATCGATCCGAAAAGAGAGTCGGAATCGCTTTCCGGTATGACCTGTTCACCATCTGAACCCTTGTGCTCAGTCATGTGTCCCCCATCTGCCTGGTCGAAATTGCAGGTATCTGTGGGTAGTTCGGTCCTACTGAATAATGCCTGAGAGTCCTTACCCGCTCATTTGAAATGTCATGTGTTTCCAAGAAAATAGGTTGCCCGAAAAGCGCTAAGTCCAGTGATAGCGCGCAGCCCAATGTATCAGTCTGCCATATGCTCCAGGAATTGACAAGACATCTTTTCCTGAATCGTAACGCTTCAATTTTATGGGGTTCTCGTAAGATGTCATTGCGAGCGCAGCGAAGCAATCTCGTGCTCGCTGAATATGGGGATTGCTTCGTCGTTTCTCTCCTCGCAATGACACGCGCCACGAGAAGACCTGCCCCACGAAACTGAAGGCTCAAGCCTGGTTCCCGGGCTCTGCCCGGACATCCGATCAGCAGGGATCACCCAAGAAAAATGCGGGTCACTATTCGTGACCCTTTCCCCTTGCTTAGCGTCCGTCGTCTGGAGTGGCAAGGGAGGCGGAGTCACCCGATAGGCGTTCTGGGGCTGGAGCCCGGGCCCGGCCCCCCAACACTTCATGCCTCATCGTCGGTGCTCCATCGGAACGATTCCTGAATCTCCCGTACTGAAGTCTCAGGGGAGAAACCACCTTTGAACAGTTCATTGACGCTGGTGATCACTCTGTCCCCCGACCTGCCCTGCGCTATCACGAGCACGTCACGACCGTCGCTGCGGGAGAACTCCTGAATGTACTGAAGGCATGTTCCGCACGGAAGCAGGGGGGTATGGAGATCCGAGACGACCGCCACGGCCAGGAAGCTGTTTTCGCCGTGTATCAGGGCATGATTGATAGCGTTTCTCTCGGCACACACGCCCAGTACGGGTATGAGCGATTCCGTGTTGCACCCTTCGAATATCTTTCCGTTTTTGGTGAGCACCGCGGAACCCACACGAAAACCGCTCAGGCGCGCGGCCGCGTTGGCCTTCACGTTGAGTGCCCGCCGGACAAGTTCTTCCACATCCCACTGGTCCGCAGCGGGACGCTCCTGCAAGGTAATCGTCTCAGTTGAACACATTGCAGCCTGGATATCACCGTGAGGGCATGGGGTCAAGTACACTATGGCAAATCAGGCAACCCTATGATCACGACTGACTCTTGGACGTAGGTGAGACCGGGCTGTTGTGGTTCATGGAGTAGGACCGGCAAGATGCCGGTCCTACCGGGGACGGATCACCCTGGCTTCGGTGTCAACACGCAGGTGACGGTCAAGCTCTTGGGAGAAGGGTCGCGCAAACGCTTTTGTGCGCGGCGTGAAAAATGTTGCAAGATAGCGGCCAACAGCCATAGAATGGAGCTTCAAATGCTTGGGTCATGAAATCAGGCAGACGGGCCGACATTGGGAGTAACCGTTCACCGTGAACCGTACAAGCTCCCGGAATTACGTATGGGGGAGG
>CAZGNL010000132.1:0-15371 GCA_964527475.1 uncultured Syntrophaceae bacterium | reverse complement strand
CAAGCCACCCCATACGTTGACCCGGAAAGGGGTGGTTTTTTCACGAGACTTTCATGGGAATATTATTGTAATCCGGGTTTGCCGCGAGAGAGGTCTGTGTCCCCGTGCAAAGCATAAACCCAAAACCTTTCTCGAAGCACCCACGCCCGGCGGGCCGGTACGGACTATAAATGAAGCTCCCACACCAACCGGCACGCAAATTGGCCCTACGCCCAGTAGCTCCCCCTTCGAGCATCCCCCATCGTAGACCGTGAGATATTACTTGCTAAATGGCGAATCGGCATCAATTATCTGATTCGCTGCGCCTGTTCCGGTATTGAAGCTCACCTCAAGGCTCGCTTTGTGAAGACCGTCACCCGCAAAATAGAGATTGTCGAACCTGTCATGGAGCGCTTTTCTCGCTGAATGTTGTTTCAGCAACGACCCGGGAGGTAACTGAACCGCTCCGTGCTCCCATCGATAGACCCTCGCGAAGAGGAGCTTGTCGGACACGCGGGGGAACAGGGAATCCACATCTTTGAGCGCCTCAGTTATTATTGTATCTTCAGACGCCTCAAACAGCGCACGGCTTGCGTGTTCGTTAAGGATTGCCGTAATCAGTCCCTTGCCCTGAGGAACCCTGTTCGGCCCCTTATGATGATCAAACACAAGGGTTCCCACGGTCTTGAAATCTTTGCGCGCCAAATTGTTGATCATCGCGGTTTCGGCGAACAATCGATCCACGGCCAGCGCGGTGACAATCGAGGGCGCATAGGAGACCTCCTGAAAATGGCCTTTCAAATCCGGGGACAGTTCATCCAGTATTCCAGGCACAATGGGGGACGGAATGGCAAAAATGATTGCGTCGAAGACATCCTTTCCGGGATTGTCGCCTCCAACGTGGACCTGGTAGGGGCCTTTGTCGGTCTCCGGGCCAATCTTCAGCACGGGAGTATTCAGTCTCACGTCCAGATCTTTCATCAGACGTTCCGGCAGCATACCCATGCCGTCCCTGATGCTGAATATCTTGAATCTGGTCAAATTCTTGAGAGTGGCGAGGAAAGCAGCTTTGGAGTTGGTTTCAGGTGTTCCGAGGAAGATTTCGCAGAAAATCGGGTACGCTACGTATTCCAGAATTTCTTCGCCATATTTATTCAGAAGATATTCCGCTGCCGACTCTTTTTCCAGTTCAAAGGTCCTCTCCGACGGCTCAGCCAGATCAAGGGCTTTGCCCAATGATAGAGCGTACAGAAAGAGCTTCACCATATCTTTCTTGTTCTTGAGCGAAAGAAGTTTGTATTTCAGGAAATCGGTCGGTGACCCGATTTTGATTCGATACTCCTTGTCCCCGACAAAAGTCGAAGAAGTTCCGGGCGTTTCCACAAGGTAATCCGCCATGCCCGATTCTCCCAGGCATGCGGTCAAATTCTTGTGAAATTCCGGGAAGGTGTACGCGGCCTTGTCAATGATGAACCCATCCACGCTTTCAGAACTCATCCGTCCTCCAACGCTGGGCTCCTTCTCAAAGATCACCGGATTAAGACCGGCTTTGGTCAATCGCCGGCCCGCGGCAAGTCCTGATATCCCTGCCCCTATAATCGCGATTTTCGCTGTCATGTTTAGCTCCACGTAAGCACGGCCCGGTTTGTTTTCAGGTTGGCGTTCACCGCGACCAGGGAAGAAAGAAGAATTTACCACAGAGGCACAGAGGCACAGAGATCACAGAGATCACAGAGAAAAAAGAGTGGTCTGTTTGTCGTTTCCTGTGTGGCGGCACCTGATCGGATTCGCCTTTCGAAAAATAATCTGGGGCGATCCTCAAATTCCCTCTGCCTTTGGGAGAGTGTCGAGCCACCTTTTGAGGAAAGACCCGACAGCTTTGCGTTCAGTATGACCCTCAACGAACAACACAAACTTCATTACATTGACTCAAGTTGCCCTGATCGGTGGATTTCGCCCAATGAGTAGTCTTCAAGCCAGTAATCCAGCTCCTTTATTTCCAACACACGAAGCTCCGTGGCCCCGTCCTTGATTTCAAAGACTGTGGTCGTGGGCGTTTCCTCACGAAACGCGCTGAGGAAGTCGGGCGAGTGGGTAGTAAAGATGACCTGGGTCCTCTTGGAGGCTTTTACAGCATATTCAGCAACGATAGGAAGCATGGAAGGATGGAGCCCCAACTCCGGTTCCTCGACTACCACCAGCGGAGGTGGGTGGGGATTGGCCAGGACGGCAAGAAGGAAAAGAAAACGCAAAGTACCGTCAGACAGGTCCGCGGCGGACATAGGGCGTTTCAAACTCTTCCATCGGATCTTCAGTTGAACCCGTTGGTCCGCGTCGGGTGGAAAAGTGATTTCATCGAACTCATCACCGAACGCGGCGCTCATGGCAGAATCAATCTCCTGCTTGAAATCCCTGTCCTGACTGTAAAGGGTGTGAAGCACCTGAACCAGGTTTTCTCCGTCCGGAGACACATAAGGCTGATAGCTCGACACAGCGGGCCGACGTAACGGCGAATCCCGTCCCGGCCACACGTCCTGGTGGACAGTCCACAACGCCATCTGCTCTCGGAACGCGGCAACCCGGGGGTTCAGCGGAAATGGCTTACGCGCAGTGGACAGCAGGGTTTCCGTTTTATTGATTCCCTCTGTTACATCGACCATATCGCCGGCATCCTCCGAACGCATAAGATCTCTATCGTCTCGCAGCCTGCCCTCAAGTTCGGCACCGATGGTTTTCCCTGATGAATCCTCTTGAGGGTTATCGAAGAGAACATCGGCTGGTTCGCCGTACGAGGAGGACCCCGGTGATCCTAACAAGGTTAACCTGTATACCGTGCTGACTTCCGTCTGACCGTTGGAACGAGCCGACTCGCCGGAGACCCGGCCCCCGTCAAGGCGATCCATTGAGGCCCTCGGCGACATGGGCAGGGAAACGGGCGATGTCTCAGCTTCAACACCGATCATAAAGGCCTGCCCGTCCCAACGCATCGGTATCATGCCGCCTTCTTGTTGAACATGACGAGCCAGCCTACCGTCCGCGGCATTCGCGAGAAGCTCCAGCACCTTGATAAGATTGGTCTTTCCAGTGGCGTTCGGGCCAATGAGGACGTTCAAGTCCCCTGGCCTCCACGTGATCTTCTTCAAGGATCGGTAGCCTTCGACTTCCAGTTTCAGGAGTTTCATGTGGGCTCTCCTTTGCGGAATACCGGGTTTCGTTCGCCGCGGGCAGCGCGCTCGGTTCCATTTCTTTATATAGCATTCAGTCGGATCACTGAAAGAACAATATAGAAAAACCCCCGGGGGATCCGAGGGTTTTTCGAGCGTATCAAGAAATCTTGTTTGTGCTTGGGGACTGCTCCCGGTTCTAGATGAATTCCTTCACCAGGTTGTTCCATCCCATGTCTTTGAATGAACCGTATACATCGGAGATCGGCTCACCACCTGTGGCAGCGGCTGCCGCGGGATCATCCGCGATCATTGAGAGCAGGCGTTCGGCTTCGGCTTCGATGAATTTTACGCTGTCCACGCCGAAGTTCAGTTCCTTGAGATCCGATTTCAGTTCCACCGGATCGATGAGCATCACCCATCCCGCGCTGTACGGGTCGGCATTGGCGCAAACGGGCTGATCAATGAGCTTCTGGTTGACAGCAGTGACTACACCGTTAAGTGGGGATTTCACGCCGGCTTCGTTCCCTTCTCGGTCCATGATGAATGACTCTTCTCCCAGTTTGAAGCGAGTCCCCAGTGAAGGGAGACGGAATTTGTCCACCTGTCCCACGAGCCGGTTTCCAAAATCATCCAGTCCGATCCGCACTCGGCCGCCGTATTCGAGCCTGGCCCATCCATGTCCGGTGTGAATGTAGTAGTCCCTGGGAACCAAGTACCCGTGGGCGTTCAGATACTGGGGAGGCCCGAAGAGCGTATGATCCACCTGGATCATGTCGTCCAGCATCTGATCGTAGGGGCAGTCTCCGCAATCGTAGCTGCGGGGGCACGTTTTGTTGGCCGGAGCGCGTCCTGTCAGAGCATGGCGGCACCGCTGATCGTCCGCGGACAGATCGAACATCTTGGTGTTCCAGCCGGCCTGAACCGACTCTTTGGCCATCTTCCTGGTCATGCCCTTGTCAAAAGCGCAGGTGGAGCAGTCGAACGCGTTGTCGCAGTACTTGGTTCCGACGACTTTGGCCTTCATCCATACGCACTCTTTCTGCGAAAAGTTGAATCCGGTAATAGGTTGTTTCTTCGTTGCCTTGGTCGCCATTTGGGCCTCCTCAAGATTCTATTATTGATCAATCGGTTTTCTTACGGTTGCGCCTGGATACGGCCATCCGATGCTCGGTTCCGAAATGTGCGCGGAACCGGGAACAGAGCCTAGGCCGCCGGGACCACAGCGCGTTCAGACCACGCGGAAGCCGGCTTGGTTTGATTCATGTCGTCGAGCATCTGATCGAACTCACATTTTCCGCATTCATGGTTCGCGCCGCACATTTTGTGCTCAGGGGCCCGGCCGGAAAAGGCGTGGAAACAACGCCGGCCTCTGTAAGCCATGCTCAAAGCTGTGGGTATTTCCTCTATGGTGGATCTGCGAGCCATTTGGGGCCTCCTTGGAATCTGCTTTTCTCTCGATCTTGCCCGATTGTATAAGCAGGTTTCGTGCCAATCCTTCCCAGTGGCATGACGATCACCCCTATGTGGCTGGTATTACAGGGCTACTTGACTTGAGCCCCTGTTGCAGACCTAGCACGGCAGATTGTGTAAAAAGCAACACTTCAGTGTGGACAAAACCCCCAGGTCTATGCAAGTAAGTAGTTTAGCGGGCTTTTTGGGGTGTGTTGTAAAATGCTACGCGGTTGTGGCGCTTTCCTACACTTTTCGGACAACCCGGATTACAATAATATTCACGAAATGGTATGACCGCGGGGCACGGCTATTTTGCGCGGTGCTCCTTGAGCAGTTCCACTACCTTTTCGTGCCCTTTTCTCTCCGCGAGACTCAGGGGTGTGGCGTCTGCCTTCGACTTGGCGTTCACTTCAGCCCCCTTTTCCAGAAGCAGCCTTAGCATTTCCAGGTTACCGGCAAAGGCCGCGAGCATCAACGAATCGATTCCTTCCTTCTGCGCGGCGTCAACGGCCGCGCCCCGCTTCAAGAGGAGTCTTGCCGTCTCAACCCGGCCTTTGGCAGCGGCCTTGATCAAAGCCGTCTCACCGTCGATGTCCTCTTTGTTCACGCCCGCGCCTGCCTCAAGGAGCCTTCTCACGGTGCGGGTGTGGCCGTTGAACGCGGCAACCATCAGTGGGGTGATTCGGTTCTTCTCCTCCACGTCCACTTTCGCTCCCTTGACCACCAGGAGCTTCACGATACGGTCGTGGCCGCGGGAAGCGGCTTTCAACAGGGCCGTCTCGCCATCCTCGTCTCCGGTTTCGACAGCCGCGCCCTTTGCCATCAACAGTCTCAGGGCATCCTCACTACCGTGAAAAGAGGCCACCATCAAGGGCGTGATACCGTTATTTTCCTTTGCGTCCACGGGAGCGCCTTTGTCCAGGAGTAGTTTCATGCAGGTCGTCATGCCCCTGGCCGATGCCTTGAGCAACGCGGTCTCACCATCCGCGTCTTTGGCGTTCACAGATGCTCCCTTGCCCAGCAACAACTTGACCACCTCTGAATGTCCGTTGAAAGACGCTATCATAAGCGGATCGATTCCGGATTCGAGGGCTGAAGCGTTCACGTCCGCGCCCTGTTCCAGCAGAAGTTTGACAACATCCTTGGTCCCTGAGGATGAGGCTTTCAGCAGCGCGGTTTCGCCTAGTTCATCCGCGGCATTGATGTCTGCGCGGTTTTTCAGCAGTAGTCTCACGGCTTCCAGCCGCCCGTGGTAAGCGGCCGCCATCAGCGGAGTCACACCATCCTTGCCTCTGAATTCAACTTTCGCTCCATCGGACAATAGCTTGTTCAGCAGGTTCACGTCGTTCGTGGCTATCGCTTGCACGAGCCTGTCATCTCCGACAGCCTGAAATGGGAGGGCCAAGACCAACGCAGCCGCGCACACGGTCAACATGGCCACATAATTTATCATTGGTACTCCAATCTCCGGGCGGTCCTTTGTCTCATGAGATCGGTAAGGTCCGCGGGGAAAGGCTGATCCAGCCGGTGAATTAAGCTACGAAAGCAATATAGCAAGAATCTCCGCGCCTGGCCCAAGTATCTGATGAGGAATCAGTTAGTCAAGCCAAGCTTTTCCTCCGGCATGATCCGGCAAATCCCGGGTGCTGATTATCCAACAATGACCCTTCAGCCTCGCGGGACGGAAGGTCCGGTCCGAACATGTCATTGCGAGCGCAGCGAAGCAATCTCCTTGCGCTCGAATTGGGGGTGGCTTGGTCGTTTCATCCCTCGCAATGACTCTCTCGATGAGCAAATCCGTCCCAGAATAACTGAGGGCTTGCCTTTGACGGATCGGCTTTCTTGGAATATTTCACGTCGAAATATTGTGAAATCTGTTGCTAATGCGATAGACTTGGCTGAGAGTACCACAGGAGTATGTGAGAGGCGAACCGCGTCCGTGGGATCGCTGCAACCGGTTCGCGGTTTTGAAGTGCAGACTGGCCACTGAGGTTGAATCAAGGATTCCGAAAGTGGCTGAGCACATTTTTGGGACCAATCATCGGAGGATGCTAGTCATGCCCGAAGAAAAACGAAAGATAAATGCCGAAGAAATTCGAGATGATATCCGGTCGGGCATGAGTGACGTCGCGCTGATGAAGAAGTACAACATTTCCATAAAGGAAGTTCTTTTCATTCTGCGCAAACTCGCCAAAGGGGGGCTTCTAGAGCAACAGGAAGCCGAAGCCAGATTGGGTATTTACCGCCAGGTTGCCCTTGATCGGCGCAGAGCGAGAGAGGAGAAGCTCGGGACGGAGAAACCCATTGACACACCTGGATCGATCGAGGGAGAGCCCGCAGACCTGGCCGCAAAGGACAGGATGGAACGAGCAGACGACAGCGCGAACGTGCCGGACAGACCATCTCGGCGGTCAGCGCAACGCATCGTCCTGGCTGTTGCTCTGGCGACGTTCGCGATCGCCATAGGATTGGTGGCTTTGCACGGGCCGGACCTCGGTGTGATGCGTGATTTGGGAATTGCCGATTTGAAGGATCTCGTGCCCTTTTTGGGCGACCAACGAAAGGATCGAGCGACGGCCTTCCCTGGAAAAGGGATAAAACCAAAAGAGAAGGCTGCTGCCAAGCAACGCCGCCAAAGGAAATTGAACGCGCGATTGATGTCTGCGGCATCCAAGGGAGAACTCCTGAGAGTCAAGAATCTGCTGGCTCAGGGCGGCAATGTCAATGCCAGGGACGAAGAGGGTAAAACCATGCTGATGGCGGCCTGTTTGCAGGGTCGCCCTGCAGTTGCGAAACTGCTCCTGGACAAAGGCGCGGATGTCAAAGCTGAATACAGAGCGGGTTGGGCCGCGCTCCATCTGGCCTGCGGCCGTGGTGGCGCCCGCATAGTAGCGCTCCTCCTGGATCGAGGGGCTGACCCGAACGCAAGGGACCAGGACGGCAAGACTCCCATACTGTGGGCGGCCGGGAGCGGTAGGCTCAAGACCTTGGACTTGTTGCTCAAGCGTGGGGCAAACGTCGGCGAGAGTGACAACATAGGGGCCACCGCGCTGATTTTGGCTGCTACCAGGGGCCACTCCGAGGTGACAAAAAGACTCCTAGTGGCCGGCGCTGATGTGAACGCGCGGGACAAATGGGGTGAAACACCATTGATGAGAGCCTCGTACAAGGGGGGTCCAGAGGTGACAAAAAATCTCCTGAATAACGGCGCCCGGGTTGAGGAAACAGACCACAAAGGTTTGACGGCGCTAATGTTCGCGAGTCTTCAGGGCCCGCCGGACATTGTAGAAATGCTGGTCACAAGGGAAGCGAACGTAAACGCGCGCGACGAGGGAGGCATGACCGCTCTCATGTTTGCCGCGCTTCAGGGCCGGGCTGACGTTGCGCAAATTCTACTCCGGTCAAAAGCGTACGTAAATGCCCGAAACAAAGCCGGGATGAGCGCTCTCAGGCTCGCCTCATCCAGAGGGCACGACGCGGTGGCCGAGCTTCTCCTGGCCAACGGAGCCTGGCCGGAGGACAAGGTTGAGCGCAGTGTAACAACTATCGGCACGGGCAAGAAGAGGTCGCCTCATCCTCGTAGGCTTGCTTCGGCCCCTACCAGGAAAAGGGCCTCCATGCTCCCCCCCGGGATCGACGCATCTTCAAACAGGTCCACGCAGGCCCCCGGCATTTCAGGGCCCGCGCCTCCGGTCACCGGCAAGGGACCGATTGATCCCATAGGGGCCAAACTCGTCGCGGCAGCGCGCAACGGCAGGATTGACCTGGTCAAGAAAGCCCTGGCCCAGGGAGCGCGTGTCAACACCAGAGGCTCTTTCGGCGTTTCACCTCTTATGTCCGCAGCCCTAAGCAAGAATACCGAGATTGTGGTGTTCCTGTTGTCTCAGGGCGCAGACATCAACGCTGCCAACAGCATGGGGGCCACCCCTCTATTTTCGGCAATCCAGGGAGATGATGAGGTGATGGTCAAACTGCTGCTGGATCGTGGAGCAGATGTCAAAGCAAGGAACAGCTTTGGGGCCACACCACTGGTGGTAGCCGGCGCCAAGGGGAACAAGACAATGGTTGAACTGCTCCTGGCGCGAGGAGCCGAGATCAAGGATCGAGACAACATGGGGTTTACCGCGCTGGAAAGCGCTGTCAGCCAAGGTCAGGCTAACGTGGTCAAGCTGCTCCTGGAAAAGGGCGCTGATCCCAATACCAAGAATAATCTGGGCCATACCATGGTGCAGCACGCGCTCAGCCTGGGGAATGAGGACATAGTGAAGATTCTCAAGGCTCATGGGGCCCGGTGAGATCGGACTTCTGCATACTCGCTGTCATGGGAAGCCTTCATTCAAGCAGGATACTGGCGCCGGACGTCCCTCGGCCCCCCGGGGACTCTACATTGTTTGATTGATCGCTCATCGGTAGTAATCTGACCGAAAGGAGAACCTGCATGGGAGAAAATGAGGGCTATCCCAAGCTCACCCGGACTTCGGACATCATTTACGTTGCCAGTTACCTTCCACGCAACTGCGGGATTGCGACTTTCACTCATGACCTGAGTCATTCCATTACCCGGGAACTGGGAGGGGAAAACTCGCCCGTATTGGCCCTGACAAACATTCCTGAAGGGTACAATTATCCTCCCGAGGTAACCTTTGAGGTGCGGCGGAACTTGATCCGTGATTATGCGCGGGCCGCGGAGTATCTCAACAACTCACCGGCCCGGCTGGTAAGCCTACAACATGAATTCGGGTTGTTTGGCGGGGAAGCGGGAAAGTACTTGTCCGTAATGCTCGCCAATCTGAAGAAGCCCCTTGTCACCACATTGCACTCCATTCTCTCGGCGCCTGAGAAGCATTATCGTGAATCTGTGGAAGATGTGCTCGGGTATTCCCACAAAGTCGTTACAATGAGCCGAACCGGCGTGAAAATGCTGCAAGAGATCTACGGTGTTCCTTTGTCCAAGATCGAATTCATCCCTCATGGCGTTCACGATGTTCCCTTCGTGGATCCAAGTTTCTACAAAGACAAATTTGACGTTGAAGGCCGAACCGTTGTCTTGACTTTCGGTCTGTTGAGTCCCAACAAAGGCATTGAGACGGTGCTGGACGCGTTGCCGGCCGTTGTGGAAAAATATCCGGACCTGGTGTACGTAGTTTTGGGGGCGACCCATCCCGAGGTCAAGAAGGCAAGTGGAGAAGCGTATCGACTCTCCCTGGAGCGCAAGGTCAGGGATCTACACATTGAGGACAATGTTGTCTTCCATAATCTGTTCGTGGAGCTTCAACTGCTGACCGAATATATCTGCAGCTGCGACATCTACGTAACACCGTATTTATCGAGAGATCAGATAACTTCAGGCACACTCGCATATGCGGTCGGCATGGGCAAGGCTGTGATCTCTACTCCCTACATCCACGCGGAGGAACTCTTGGCTGACGACACGGGGGTTCTGGTTGATTTCGGTGACGCGGAAGGGTTTTCGTCGGCATTGCTGGGGCTCCTGGAAGATCCCCTGCGACGCGACCAGATGCGCAAGAGGGCATATGAGTTGGGTCGATCCATGACGTGGAACAGGGTGGCCCAAGGGTACCTGGAGGTGTTCAGAAAGGTGCTTCGCCAACGGGAAGAAGTTGATATAGATGTGGTCTGGAAGAAGCGCAAGGCATCTCGTGGAACCCTGCCGATAATCCGACTGGACCACATCGTGGCCTTATCGGACAATGTGGGGCTGTTCCAACATGCCGCTTGCGGAATACCTGATCGGGACAAGGGCTACAGCTCCGATGATGTGGGCCGAGGGCTTGCCGCGTTGTTGCACTACTACCATCAAGAGCAACGGGAAGATGTTCGGCCGTTGATCAGGCTATATCTGAGTTTTCTCCATCACTGTCAAACTCGGAGCGGGACCTTCCACAATTTCATGTCATTCGATCGGCGCTTCATTGATGAAGAAGGAAGCGAAGACACTTTGGGCAGGGTCTTGTGGGGATTGGGGACCGCGGTCAGATGGGCGCCCACCGAGGGCATGCGAGCCCTGGCACAGAACATGATGGAAAACGCCGTGCCGAGAATGCTTGAACTGGAACATGTCCGGTCCAAAGCCTACACTATCGTGGGCCTTTGTAGTCTTTTGAAGAGATTTGAGGGCGCAAGTCAGTTCAAGCGGACAGTCATTCAGTTGGCCGAGGAGATCGTCCAAATGTACAGGGCCAACAGCCGTGAAGACTGGAAATGGTTCGAGGACATTCTTACTTACGGTAATTCCAAGGTTTCCGAAGCCTTGTTACTGGCCTTTCAGTGCTCGGACGTTGCCGAATTCCGTGAGGTGGGACTGGAATCCCTTGATTTTCTTACCGAGGTACAGTGGAATGGCACCTATTTTGAAATCATCGGAAACGAGGGTTGGTATCCCAGAGGCGGGGACAGGGCGATCTTCGGACAGCAACCGGTGGATGCGGGATACCTGACCGAGGCCTACATAGCGGCCTACAACGTGACCGACGACGAAAGATACCTGGACCACGCGCAGCATGCCTTTGAATGGTTTCTCGGTCGAAATCGGCTCAACGCGTCTTTGTATGATTTCTCCGACGGCTCGGTGGCCGACGGCTTTGATTCCCATGGGATCAGCGCCAACAAAGGCGCGGAATCAGTGGTTTGCTACTTGCTGGCTGTACTGGCTATGATGGGCCTCCGTTCACGTGGGTCTCAGTCCGCGTAAGACCGCAACGGTTCCGGCCGGGGGATGGGCTTTCCCGTAGGGGCGGACCCGTGTTCGAGCCCGGGGGCAGACACATAGAGCCTGCCCCGGACGCGGATCCGGGGTCTGCCCCTACGTCTGGCCCCAGACCCGTCGTTGGGCAGAGTGTAGGGAGGCGCCTGTGTGTGCGCCCTCTTGCCATCCGCTGAACGCAGGAAGGTCACTCACGTCGCCACCCGAATGTATGAATGGTTAGTTGTGTTGAAAAGTTTCGGTTGACAAAACTTCTCGTTGGACTTAAAGCGAACCTGACCGGAGCGGGACACCGCGGGTGATCTGCCCCGTGCTTGAGCATAGAGGAAAGGAACACTTATGAGCAACTCCGGACCTATAGTGATGATATCCAGTTACGTTCCCCGATTGTGCGGAATAGCGACTTTCTGCGAGGAGGCGCGGGAATTCATCCAAAAGGCGAATCCGGACCGGGAAGTGCTGGTAATCAGCCACACGGACGGCGCAGGAGATGGGGTTTTTCCTATCATAGACATATCACGGCACGACTGGTGGAAGCCGGTGGCCGCAAAGATCAGAGAACTGAATCCCTACGCGGTGCACCTGGAGCATGAGTACGGCCTGTATGAGCATGTGGATTCCAGAGGAACCGGTGACGGCAACGAGGGTTTTTTGGATCTACTTGACGCTGTGAACGAGTACCCCACAGTGGTGGAACCGCACACCATTCACGGCCGGCTGACCAACTTTGAAGCGAACTTCATATTCCGGATGTGTGAACGGGCGAGCCTGGTCATGTTCAAGTGCCATTACCAGAAATGGCGTCTGGATTGGAACTTCGTGGGGCGCGGTTGGAAGACCCCCAGGAACATCATGGTCGTTCCTCATGGGGCAAGGCCCGACAGGCGCTGGGGCATGGAGGATGTCGCGGGTCTCAGAAAAGAGATAGGGCTGGACAAGTATCCCCACATAGGAGCGCACATAGTGGGCCTGGTCGGCTGGATACAGTCCAACAAACGCTGGGACATACTGACCTGCATGTGGGAGGAAATCAGTGAGGAGATCCGGCAGAGAACCGGAAAGGAGTGGGACCTGTTGGCCGCCGGGGCCATGAGAGATCCGAACCACAAAAGGGATTACGATCTGTATCGGGAACAACTTCAGATACTTGAAGGAAAGGGCTTGGCCCATTACTTTGAATTCGTCCCCAGGGGCGATATCTATTACAAGGTCATGGCCGTTTGCGACTTCATTGTCCTACCATCCACCGATGAGACCCAATCCGGCACACTGGCACGGATCGTCGCACTCAATAAACCGTTTATCACAACAGCGCCTATGGAGGGCTTGACCGCGCAGACCCTGGAAAGCAGAGGGGGACGCCTGTTCACCACCAAAGAAATGCTCAAGAGAGAGGTAATTGAACTTGCCTGTAATGAGGATCTTCGACTGCAACTGGGATGGAATCTGAAGAAATACCTGGAGGAGGTTGTGTCCTGGGAAGTGGTGGCCGAACAGTACAATCAGACCTACCAGTTGGCCCAAGAAGCCCGTTCTACAGGTAAACCTGTAGAGCTTCCTATGGAATTTTGATCAGGCCTCCATGCCGAAGGATTCACCTGGAATGAGACGCCAAAACCGCTCCGGACACGATGAAATTTTTCTCAGACACGAAAACAATCCAATTCTCACGGCTGATGATTGGCCATATTCGATCAATTCCGCGTTCAACGCGGGGGCCGCTATGGTCGAACGCGAATTTCTTCTTCTGGTAAGGACGGAAGCCAGAAACGGTCTGTCCCATCTCAGCGCGGCTCGAAGCAAGGACGGGGAAACCGGCTGGCGCATAGATGCCGAGCCCACATTCTTGCCGTCTCCCACTTCACACCCTGAGGAACAGTGGGGTGTGGAAGATCCGAGATTGACGCGGCTGGAAGATCAGAAGCGCTGGGCCGTAGCATATACCGCATATTCCCAGGTGGGCCCACTCGTCTCCCTGGCACTGACCGAAGATTTCAAGGACTTCGAGCGACTGGGACCGGTCTTACCGCCCGAAAACAAGGACGCGGCACTGTTCCCTGTAAGGTTCAAGGGACGATATGGGATGATCCACAGACCAGTCCCCAAATGCGAGGACGCAGGCGCGCACATGTGGATTTCCTTTTCTCCGGACCTGAAGCATTGGGGAGATCACCAGCTTCTTATCCCGGCCCGACACGGCGGATGGTGGGACGCTAACAAAATCGGAATCGGCCCGCCACCCATCGAGACACCTGACGGCTGGCTGATCCTGTATCATGGTGTGCGCCGCACCGTCAGCGGAGCGATCTACAGGCTCGGGGTCGCCCTACTGGATCTTGAGGATCCGACCAGAGTGTTGAGAAGGTCGGACCAATGGATCTTCGGGCCCGAAACCGGCTATGAAAGAACCGGCGACGTTGACGACGTCGTGTTCTCTTGCGGTTGGATAGCAAAGGACGATATTCTACGCATATACTATGGTGGGGCTGACACCCAAGTGGCGCTGGCCACTGTCGGCTTGAAGGACCTGTTGGATTACGTGAAACAATGTCCCGACGGAACCGCAACCGGGTAGCTGGGTTTCGCAGGATCTTGGAATTCTTCCGGATGCGGAGAAGCGGATGCGCATTGCAATGTTGTCGCCGATAGCGTGGAGGACGCCTCCCCGGCATTACGGACCCTGGGAAAGAGTGGTGTCACTCTTGACCGAGGGGCTCTTGGATCGTGGAGTTGATGTCACGCTCTTCGCGACGGCTGATTCGGAAACAAAGGGCCGGCTCCATGCCGTTGCCCCCGGACCGTACGAGGAGGACAAAAGCCTCGACCCAAAGGTCTGGGAGAGCCTCCATATCAGCGAACTATTTGAAAAGGCCGATGAATTTGATCTGATTCACAACCACTTCGATTTTCTGCCACTCACATACTCGGGACTCACGGACACGCCGGTGTTGACAACCATACACGGATTCTCTTCCGAGAAAATCCTGCCCGTGTACAAGAAATACGACGGCCGCACCTACTTCGCGTCCATCAGCGATGCAGATCGATCTCCTGAATTGGAATACATTGCAACGGTCTACCACGGGATAGACCTGGAGAATTTCACCCTCAACGAGGCCCCGGGAGAGTATCTGCTCTTCTTTGGACGCATTCACCCGGAAAAGGGCGCAAGGGAAGCGATCGAGATAGCCCGGGTCGCGGGGATGGACCTGGTGATGGCAGGCGTAATCCAGGACGAGCAATACTTTGAACAGGAGATCAAACCCCAACTGGACGGCACAACCTCGAAATACATAGGCAGCGTGGGTCCCAGGGAACGGGACAGGCTTCTGGGCCGAGCGTACGCTCTCCTGCACCCCATCAGCTTTGAAGAGCCCTTCGGCCTTTCCATCGTTGAAGCAAACGCTTGTGGCACGCCGGTGATCGCATTTCCCAAAGGCTCCATGCCGGAAATCATAACCCCTGGCCTTAACGGGTTTCTCGTGAACGGAATCCCTGACGCGGTCGAAGCTGTGGGAAAAGTAGAGATCCTTTCTCGCAAAGCCTGCAGGCAGCTGGTAGAAGAGCGCTTTTCGCGGGATCGAATGGTCGATGACTACATAAAAGTGTACGACCGGATACTGGATGAGACCAAACGGGAAGATCATCGGCCGTGGGGATACTATACAGTGCTTTCCGACGAGCCCGATCACAAGGTCAAGCGCATAGTGGTCAATCCAGGGAAACGGCTCAGCCTCCAGAGCCATGAACGCCGCGCGGAGCAGTGGACCATCATCAGCGGTTCACCCGTGGTTACCCGCGACCATGAGCAGATTCCCATGTCCCCCGGGGAAACGGTTGAAATTCCTCGGGGCGCCAAACACCGTATTGCCAATCCCGGGGAAGAGCCCGCGGTCTTCGTGGAAGTCCAAATGGGCGACTATTTCGGAGAAGACGATATTACGCGCTATGAAGACGATTTCGGAAGGGCATGAGCGCCGGTCCCCGCGCGTAGGGGCGACGCATGCGTCGCCCTCTTGAACGCTCGGTCAGTGACGGCATTGGGTGGA
>CAZGNL010000131.1:0-15418 GCA_964527475.1 uncultured Syntrophaceae bacterium | reverse complement strand
CAGGCATTTCAACGTCATGCTACCGACAGCCGTCATGTCACGTAAGCTGTCCGGGGCCGGCTCAATCGCCCCACGCGCAGTGGCTCCCACCAAACCACCCCATACGTAGATCCGCAAAGGGTTGGCTTTTTCCACGGGACTTTCATGCTATCTTCAAGATAACGCAACGGACGGGGGAGCGCAACAGAAGGTAGTGGGTCAGTTTGAATATTTCTTTTTCTAGACATGCGACCGCGTTCATGGCAGAATGGAGGCATGAGTAACCAAGGCTCCAAAAAGAAGAAACGGCCATGCTTTTCATGAAGGACTTGGCCTCCCGGCTTAAAGGCCGCGTACAGCTCACGACAGATGGCCACAAAGCCTATCTGGAGGCCGTTGAGGGTGCTTTTGGTTGTGAAATCGACTACGCTATGCTAGTGAAGCTATATGGGCAGGAACCTGAAGGTCAAAAGAGATATAGTCCAGCCAGGATCAGAGGAACCAAACGAGAAGGAATCGCGGGAAATCCAGACCCTAGTCATGTCTCTACCAGCTACGCTGAGAGGCAGAATTTGACGATGAGGATGAGCATGAGGCGGTTTACCAGACTAACGAATGCCTTTTCTAAGAAGGTTGAGAATTTGGGTCACGCCGTTTCCCTCCACTTCATGTATTACAACTTTGCTAGGATTCACCGGTCATTAAGAGTAACCCCGGCGATGGAGGCTGGAGTCAGTACTCATGTATGGTCGTTGGAAGAGATTTTGGAGCTTATTGATTAAAGTCCATATCTTCCATTGACTAACAAGCATCAAAGGCAACAACGGACAAGGGACATACCCGTTACTTGGCTTTCTTTTTGTCTTTCTTGCCTCGCGCAGGCCGCGGATTTACGACAGCGGCATCGACGCTCATAGAACTTGGCTGGTCGTATTTTTGAAGACCAATTTCTAAAATTGGTACCATGGCTGTCGGAAGAAGATCTTGACCTCCTATGCTAACATTAGCGGCGTTAATACCAAATTTCACGCCAATCCCCCACAACCCCTCATGTAATCCCTGTTCCTTGATGAGTATTTCCGCTAATTCTCTAAAACCGAATGTATACCGTACAGCTTCCGCCATAACAAGTCTCCTTAATGTAAGATATGTAAATTAGGATTAATATCACTAGTCAAGGCCTCGCCTGAAACTCCGATTGGAGGAAAGTCCTTACCAAGGGCACACTCGGTTGAAGTACTGCTTGAGGTCTTTTGCCAGACGTAATTATCTTGCAACAGGTTCGATATGACACCATCATTTACTGCCACCGCTCTTGGTTTCGGTAATGACCAGAAATCTATAGGTTTACCAGAGTTTTCCCAACACACACGAAAAATCTCCGAATTGACCGGTCCTCGCTCGTTAAGATGATCATTATCATCGTACGCCACAATTGCTACTTTCATACCGAACGCGCGTGCGCATTTTATGATCATCTTGAGAGTTAAATTGCCAGGATTGTTAAGCAGTTGTGACACACGCCCCTTGGATACCCCGAGCTTTTCAGCCAACTGTGCTTGATTCAAGGACTTCGCCTGAATCGTGTTTTCAAGTTGCGTAACGAAGTCCGTTGCTATTCGATAGAGAAAGTCGTCAATGCTTCCCTCTGTCCAATGTGCCATTTGATTCACTCCCTCTCGGTTTCATGGCGAATAAGGATTTATGTCTCTTGTTGCTATCAATATTACCTTCTTTACGGCATCTTTTTCCCTCAGTGCGTTCGCTCCATCGAGTTCTCTAGGATCTGTTTCCCAAGAGTTTTTTCTGGCATGTGAGACTAAAACGCAAAGCTGAAAGGCTCGATCATGACGCAAGGGGTGGCACAAAAATCCGTAGAGTCGGTGATTTTGCCTGTTTCCCTTCCATTTAAACACGAAGCACTTTCGGTAACCCGGCTTGTCCCAACCGTGGAAATATTGGTTATGTATATTCCCTTCAAGCCAATGGTCAAACCTGGTGCGAACGAGCATCTGTTGCTTTCGTTCCAATCCGTAAAAAACAGTCTTTGCGTCGATAGTCGGATCATTCTCGCAAACAAGAAACGCCAGACCTCGACGCGTTATGCGGTGACCATCAATGAACTCGATTACATAGGATTTTGCACCGGCCATCCTGGAGCTACTTTTTCGTCTGGGGCCGACATCCGTCTGGCCCCAGCCTAGAATAGTTTAGTTATAACTAAACGTGCTGTCAAGCAAAATAACGTAGAACACGTGACTAGAAGCCTATTCCTTTTTCAATCCCGAGGCAAGAGCTTTCTGTCAAGGGATTTGTGTTGTCTTCTGGCCACCCCACCTCCCATGCCGACGCGATCACCCCTTGACCAGCAAAAAAAAATCAAACTGACCCACTACCCAACAGAAAGGTAACCATTCACTTACGGGGGGGCAATGGCAGGATGTCATTGCGAGCGCAGCGAAGCAATCTCCTGCGCGCCGGGTATGGGGATTGCTTCGTCGTTTCACTCCTCGCAATGACACACGCGATGAGAGGATCTGCCCCGCGACTGAATGGTTACACAGAAAGAGTTTGAAGCGAATTCGATCAAACTCGCACATCCTATTGTGCATCACTGCGGTCCGAGACGAGCCGGTTAAGCCCCTGAGTGCATCAACAGGTCCTCATCAGGGAGCTCGCCGCCCGCTTCCAGGAATCGCTTGTAACATGAATCAGGACATGGATGATACAGGTCGTTCAGCCCGGAATGGATCAGAGCGGGACAGCTGCCCGTACAGTAATCAATGTATTCACAATTCCGGCAATAGTCAAAATCGGTTAGAGCAATGCTCGACCGCCGTCGGAACCGGTTGAGTTCGGGATGATTCAGCCAGATTTCATCGACGCGGTCCCTATTGATTCTGCCGAGTTCCATGCCGGGGACTTGAACACACGGGACCAGCGTGCCATCCGCTCTCACTCCCAGCCTGGCCATCGGTCCGCTACAACCTGTCAGGTACCCGCCGACTCTGCCGCCATTCTCCTTTTTCTTGCGAGCAAGTTCCATGTTGAACCACCCGCGGGCTTCGGCCAATGGTCCTGCATTGGCGGTTATTCGTCCCGGGTATTTCGTGGCCAGCTTGCAGAGGCGTCGCATGGCGAGGCTCCGTTCGTCAACAGTGAGCTGAACCTGGTCCGCGTTATTGCGGCACAGGCCCAAATTCACGGCCGAGTTGGTAGAAAAACCCGGTAGTCCCAGGTCTTCCAGGAGCAGTTCGGCAATCCCATCGAGGTCCGTGACGTTCCGCCTGTGAACAGTTACCCGTACCTTGGCGGCAATCCCGTGTTTCAGAAGGAGATTCAGGCCCGCGACGGCTCTGTGAAAGGTACCCTCTCCCCTGAACGAATCATGGGATCCGGGCATGGAGCCATCGATTGAGACCTGGACCGAGTCGCACCGACCGGTAGAGGCGAGGAAGGCCGCGGTCTCGTCCGTGATCAGCGTGCCGTTGCTCAGGATGGAAAACCGCATGCGGTTGAGGACAATACCCTCGACAATATCCTTGAAGTCCTCACGGATGAAGGGCTCTCCCCCCTGCAGGCACACATCGAGCACCGCGTGACGGCCTAATTCCTCGAAGAATGTCAGCCACTCGTCAGTGGTCAGGTCTCTATCCACGTCGCCGTCGCTGCCAAAATGGCTGCAATAGCTGCATCGTAGATTGCATTGACCGGTTATTTCCAGGTCCATTCCCCGAGGGGTCTTCATCAATTTCATGGAAGCCTCAGGCTTTCTCGATCTCATACCCCACGAAGCCACGATCAACCAGATCGCGGATGAATTGCTTGAGATGTTCTCCCGCTTCTTCCGGGACGTTTTCCGCGTTGTCTCTCAATTCCCGCAGGATATCCAACTCGCTGTGGGTACCGTCCAACCGCTTCCAAATAAAGGCGCTCACCGGATTGAGACCGAAGCCTTTGCCGGTCTCGGGATCAAAGAGTATGGCCCAGTCATCAAATTCCTCTCGAAATACCAGGAGGGGATTTGCGACGGGCTTGTCGGTACTTGTCATTGGCTTCACCCCGCAGGCGAAACAGTCTCGTAAACACGGGAAAATTCAGCATAACACAGAACCGGACCGGCCGCAACCAGCCATCTTTCCAGGAGTTTTCTTGGAAATCTAGGCGACAAAGAGCGAGAGTTGTACGAATAGATCGAAATTCGCCGAGGATGACACACCTGGTTGCGATTCGTAGACCGGGCGAGCAGGCAGAGGTCTCGGCAGGGTTACGGCACGGCCATAGATACTCAAGGACGAGGAGCGCAAACGGGCATGGGGGGCGCACAGACCGGCATCGGCCCCGTGCAGGCCACCTTGTCCAACAAGTGATCAAATAAGCACAGAGGCCCCTCAAACGCGCAAATGCTGAGGTCAACAACTCCCATGGCCAAGTTGCCCAGACCGTTGACGGCATACCCGGGAGCGCGGAGCAAGCGAGATCCCCAAGAGGGTCCGCACGCTCGCGGATTCATTGGCGTCACGTGGGGCAACGGCGGACCACAGGCCACTAAAGGAGGCGGCGACGCCACGGAATTGGAAGGCACGTACGTGAGCGCGGGACCTCCGGCCAAGACCTCTACAGGCCCCACTGCGATCAGCAGGCCGGCAAGAACATATAGAACAAACAAGACCTTCTTGTTCATGGCTTCCTTCCCTCGAGAAGACATCAGATAACGAACTTTCCAGATCGCGGCCACCTTGCCAAAAGCCGTACATGAATACCGTGTTTCGTACCCTACTACATAACTGTCCGATTTGTCAATATTTATAGATATCACCCCGAGCAACCATTCACTAACGGGGGGCAACGGGGAGGGCAGACACATAGGTCTGCCCCTACGAAGACCAGCCCCTGAAACTGAATGGTTGCCTCTTCCCAAAGAATGTGCTTGATCTGGCAACAAGCGCACATTAGAATCCGGATGAATTCCATCACGGTTCCTATGCTGCGGCTCAGGCGAGGAGAAGACTTGGGTGACGAGAGATGTGGTGTGGCCATAGCTGGAGCGGGGCCACAGACTGGAGGCCATAATGCCTGACGATGAACAACCGACACTTGACGAGCAAGATCTGTCTGAGGATATTCCCAGGCTCCTTGACCTGGGAGATCTGACCACTCAGACGATCTATCTGGACAGCCTGTTCACGAAAGATGTTACCCAGTCAGGCAGCTTTGATGTGAAAGCGGTCCGACTCACATCCTTTGCTCGCTTGCTGAATGCCATGCCGGTGCCGGTCTTGCTCGTGGACCGATCATACGGCGTATCGTTTGCAAATGAGTGCTGGAAAAAGGTCAATCCCAATTATCGCAAGGTCATTTCCGGTTCTTTTGGCGATCTCTTTTCCGATTCAGTTGCGGGCAAGAAGGCGCACACTCTTATTGAAAGTGTGTTCGCCGACAGAAAGGCGCAAATGGCGCAGGGATTGCTTCAAATTGGAGACAGAGAAATATGGGCTCGTATGCACTTCCGCTCACTTCGGATAGGCACGGAGAGGTATGTGCTGGTCCCGGTCGAAGACTTGACGCTTGAGAGAGAAAAGGCGGTCCTCCAGGAGACGCACCGCCTACGACTCCAGGAAGCTCACGACGGCTTGGAACTCCGGGTGAAGGAGAGAACAGCGGAATTGGAGAAGAAGAACGAGCAACTGCGCCTGGAAATCAACGAACGAGAGCAGGCGGAACATGCTCTACGGGCCAGCGAAGAACGCTTTCGAGCGGTCTTTGAGAGCGCCGAAGACTGGGTCTTCATTAAGGACAGATCCCTGAGATATAGTCATGTCAATCCTGCCCTGCTGAACGCGCTTCGAGTCCCTCTCGAGGAAGTTTTGGGCAGGACGGACAAGAATTTGGTCGGCTCTTTCGAGGCGAGAATCTCGAGTGAGGTGGAGCGCCGAGTTCTTTCAGGGCAGACCGTGGAAATGGAGCAGACCGTGAAGTTCGCAGGCCCCGCGGTGACGTGCAACTTCATCCGTGTGCCTCTTCGTGATGGGCTCGGCAGAATCAACGGTCTGTGCGGCATTGGGCGTGACATTACGCAGCGGAGGAAGAGAGAGAATCAGTTGCAGTCGGGGGTTCCCGCGGATCTACACGACTCGTACACATCCGCAGCCATGCAAAATGCTCTGGAAGAGGTCCGCCGTGCCGCCGCAACAGACAGCATGTGTCTATTCCTGGGGGAAACCGGGGCCGGGAAAGACTACCTGGCCCGATACCTGCACGATCGTTCGCCCCGATCGGGCGGCCCGTTCTTCAGTATAAACTGCGCAGCAGTGGCCCGGGATCTGGCCGAGTCCGAACTGTTCGGCCATGAGTCAGGGGCCTTCACCGGCGCGATCGGCCGCAAACGAGGGCTGCTGGAACTGGCGGAGGGTGGTACACTGCTGCTCAACGAAATTGGGGAGCTATCTTTGGTGCTTCAAGCCAAGCTCCTCAACTTCCTTGACACCCAAACATTCACCCGAGTTGGAGGAGAGAAGCAGATCACGGTGAATGCCCGGCTCGTCGCGGCGACCAATCGCGATCTTGCGGCCGCGGCGGCTGCCGGAACGTTCCGTCAAGACCTGTTCTATCGTTTGAATGTGGTTACTATTTCCGTCCCCCCGCTACGTGAAAGGATTAAGGACATTCCCGTTCTTGTGGAGGGACTGCTCGAATCGATCGCCAAGAGGATCGGGATTCGTGGGGTCCCTGACTGCGAGACTGAGGTTGTTGGGATGCTGGAACGTTCCGACTGGCCGGGAAACGTCAGAGAACTGCGGAATGTCCTGGAGCGTGCCCTGATTCTCAGTGAAGGAAAACGCATAACCGTCCGCGAAATCGGACTGAAGCCGTTAACAGGTCGGATTGACCCCACCGATTCAGGCGACTCGCTCACGGTCAATCTTTCCGAGGAAGGCTCTATGGCTGAAACCCTGAAGAGCGTCAAGATCTGGATGCTGACCGAGGCGCTCAGTCGTAGAGACGGCCGTATAACGGAAGCCGCGGATCTTCTGGGCATCTCCCGAGATTCTTTCAATCATCATATGAAGAATCTCGGCATCCGGCGACAATAGGTCCACGCGTCTCCGGGCGCGGCTTTGCAGCACATACTGAAAAAGAGCAATGAAACAGGAAATTCGATTTCGACATTCAATCTCGGCCCGCTTGTTGGCAGCAATATTGTTTCCGGTGATTGTTCTCATCGTTGGTGGGTTTGTTTCTTTCTGGGTCATCGCAAATAAGCGAATTTCCGATCCCGCGGTAACAGATCTCCGTCAGCTTGTGAAGACGACCAGGGAACTCCTGGATATCAAGCGATCCAGTTTTTCCGAAACAGCGCTCCGGCTGGCCTCGGACAATCGGATGATCATATCGAATGAGACAATAGGACTGCACGATCTGGATACTTCGATTCAATTGCGGGGTACCCTGTCCACCATGTTGAAACGGAACCGGTTGACAGGGATAGCGCTTATCAGGCCGGGCGGAAGTATTGCCGCGAGCGCGGGAAAGCCGCCGGAAGAGGATCGGTTCCACTTTTTCACGGAAATGGGGAGACTCAAGGGTCGGGGAATCCGTGTCCTTTTTATGAAAGATTCGGAGGATCGCGTTTTATTGGTGGCCTCGGCGCCGGTTCTATCTGACGACAAAGTAGTCGGTGTGCTCTTCATCTCAAGGGAACCGGCCTTGGATGAAACATTCTCCAATGCGCTTCTGATAAGTAACGGCAGAGTCCAGTCAAAGACCTCCAATGCATCATTTCTTCTCCCGTTTGTTGACGAAATTGACAAGAGCCCTCAATCCAAAACCAATGCTGTGTTTGACAAGGCGCTTTTCATTTCCAAGGTACCGATTCCGGGAATGAAAGCCGGCCTGGCTCACATCATTGTGGGGATAGATCGACGCAAGGTGCATGCGCGGACTTGGCGGTTGATACTCCACGGAGCGGCAATAGCTTCCTTTGCACTGCTTCTGCTCGCGGTGTACGCTGTCTTCCTTTCAAGAGCGCTTGCGAAACCGCTGCTCCACCTTGTGCGAGTTGCCAAGAAGATCCCATCGAAGAGGAAAGACATTGAATGGCTGCCGAAACGAAACGATGAAATCGGCGTCCTGAACGCATCCTTGAGGAGCATGGTGGACGAGCTGAATAACACCATCGAACAGCTTGGCATCGCCCGGGAGCGTGCAGAAGCTGCCAACAGCGCAAAGAGCGACTTCCTGGCAAACATGAGCCACGAGATACGCACTCCGATGAACGGCGTCATCGGGATGACTGAGATCCTTCTGAATACGGAACTCACTCCTGAACAGCGTGAGTACCTGCGCGACGTTGAGACCTCCGCGGAATCATTGTTGGCGATAATCAATGACATCCTTGATTTTTCCAGGATGGAAGCCGGCAAATTGGAGCTTGCCGCCGTCGAGTTCAGCCTGCGGGAGTGCGTGGCAAACCCCATGACCATGCTCGGTGTGGCGGCTCACGTAAAAGGTCTTGAACTGGCATGTCAAATCCTTCCCGAGGTCCCGGACGCAGTCGTCGGCGATCCGGGTCGCATTCGTCAAGTACTGGTAAATCTGGTCGGAAACGGGATCAAGTTCACAAGAACCGGGGAGGTGGTCCTGCGTGTCGAACTTGAATCGCAAACTCAGCAACACGTTCGGTTGCGGTTTGCCATTACCGACACCGGCATCGGCGTTCCTTCCTACAAGCAAGGGGGTCTGTTTCGCCCGTTTGAACAGGCCGATCCGTCTACCGGCACGAGATACGGCGGTACAGGACTTGGGCTGACTGTCTCCTCTCAACTGGTCCACATGATGGGCGGACAAATCCGGATGGAAAGCGAAGTAGGTCGAGGAAGCACTTTCCATTTCATTGTTCGCCTCGGCCTGGGAAGTGAACCGGCCCTCCTCCCTGCGTTTGTGGACACCGCGAACCTGAAGGACAGGTCCGTGCTGGTAGTGGACGACAACGACACCAACCGGCGCATCCTGGAGGAGACGCTGAGCAACCGGGGGATGAGGACCACCGGAGCAAATGATGGACCGTCGGCATTGGATGCTTTGCAGCGGGCCCATGGTGACGGCCGGCCCTTTGCCCTGGTGTTGATCGATTGCTCGATGCCGGAAATGGACGGTTTTGAGCTGGCCGAAACGATTGGACGCCAAGGGGATCTGACAGCGCCGGCCCTGGTAATGCTCACTTCCCCGGGCAACCGTGACGAGGCCGCCGGATGTCCGTATCCGGGTATTCCGATCTACGTTTCCAAGCCTGTCAAGGAATCGGAGTTGTCGGCCGCGGTCGCTAGAGCGCTGAAGGAACCATCCACCGGTGACTATAAAGCCTTGCCCGAGGCCCGGCCTGCTGTGCGGAAATCCAAAAGGCCGATCCAAATTCTTGTTGCTGAAGATAATGCAGTCAATCGAAAATTCGCTGAGAGGATACTCGATACAATGGGGCACACCGTGACCGTGGTGGAGAACGGTAAGGAGGCCCTGGACTCTATGAATAGGAATGCCTATGATCTCATTCTCATGGACATAAGGATGCCCGAAATGGACGGTTTTGAAGCCACGGCGGTCATCCGGGAGCGCGAGAAGACCACCCGCGAACATATTCCAATTGTCGCCATGACGGCCTATGCCATGAGCGGGGATCGGGAACGATGTTTGGAAGCCGGCATGGACGATTACCTGTCGAAGCCGATAAAGGTTCAGGATCTCTTCGACACCATCGAAGATCTGGCGAAAAACATGGCGCCGGCTGATACCAAGTTGCGTTCAAAGCAGTACAGTGTACAGGCGCCGGACCGGGTCTCAAAATCCCCCCTAACCCCCCTTTTTCAAAGGGGGGGACCTGAACCTCCCCCCTTCAGCAAAGGGGGGCAGGGGGGGGTTCTCCCTTCCGGACTTGAGCCATATGTTCCCTCTTTGAAAGCGCATTGGTATGACAAATCACCGTCCGAGTCGGTGAGCCACGGGCCGGTGATAGACACGAAAGCGCTTCTTGAGGGAGTCGACAATGACACTGTTTTTTTGGCTGAGCTGGTCTCCCTTTTCCTTCGCGAGAATCCAAGACTCCTCGATGAAATACGTAACGCGGTCCAGGACGGGGATACCGATCTGTTGCAAGGCGCGGCCCACACTCTCAAGAGCATGGTGGGCAACTTTGCAGCGGACAGGGCTTTTCAAGCCGCGTCAAAGCTCGAAACCATCGGCATGAGCGGAAACATGACCGGAGCAGGGGACGCGCTGGAAAACCTGGAAAAGGAAATGGATCGTCTGCGCAAAGCGCTTGCGCCGTTCGGCCGGGAGACTGAGACATGAGGTTGTTGCTCGCTGAAGATGACCATGTGACCCGGAAGAGGCTGGAAGTACACCTGAAGAAATGGGGACACGAGGTCGTGGTTTGTAAGGATGGGGCTGAAACGTGGGCAAGGCTCCAAGAGGAAGATTCTCCGAGCATGGTGGTTCTTGACTGGATGCTGCCGCAAATGAGCGGCACGGAGATCTGTCGCAAATTGCGAGATCCGGGAAAGCCCTCTTACGTCTACATAATCATGCTCACCGCCAAGGACCGAAAAGAGGACATTGTAGAGGGGCTGGAAGCCGGGGCAGATGACTACATTGTTAAGCCCTTTGATCCCCGGGAGTTGCGGCTTCGCGTCAACGCGGGTCGGCGGATTGTGGAACTGCAGTCCGGGATGGCTGCCGCCAGGGCCCACCAGCAAATGATCAACGAGGTGCTCCAGCAGGAGATAGCGGAACGCAGACTGGCTCAGGAAGCCCTGGAGAACGCCGGAGCGGAACTCGAACGCCGGGTTGAAGAACGCACTGCTGAACTGAAGGCATCAAACGAGAATTTGATCCGTGAAGTGGAACGGAGCACGCGCGCTCGTGAAGCAGCCCATGAAAGCGAGCAACGTTTCAGGGCTATTTTCGATACGGCCCGAGATTGCATCTTCCTCAAAGACGGATCCTTGAGATACGTTCTCGTCAATCCGGCCATGGAAGAGGTCGTGGGGTTGCCGGCAGCGGACATGGTGGGACGGACTGAAGGCGAGGTGTTCGGCGCGGAAGTGGGAGACTACATCGCAGAGGTGGACTCCCGGGTGCTCAATGGGGAATCGGTGGAACAGGAGCTTGGTCGCCTCCTGAAGGGCCAATCAGCCACCTTCCTGGACATCAGGGCGCCCATGAGCGACAGCTCGGGAAAAACAGTGGGAATATGTGGGATTTGTCATGACATTACGGATCGTGCAAGGACCCGCGAAAAGCCCCGAACGATCCACGCGGAATACCCGTCTCCGGTTATGCGTTCCACCCTGGAAACCGCTCGACTCGCTGCGAAGAGTGACAGTTTGATCCTGCTCACCGGGGAGAGCGGCAGCGGAAAAGACTACCTCGCCGCCTATATTCACAAACATTCAAAGCGCGCGCATGGCCCGTTCTTTGCCATAAACTGCGCGGCGGTAGCCCCCGACCTGGCCGAGTCGGAACTGTTCGGGCACGAGCGAGGCGCGTTCACCGGCGCGCACGGACGCCGAAGGGGCCTGCTGGAACTGGCCGAAGGCGGAACCCTGCTCCTCAACGAAATAGGCGAACTCCGGCCGGACTTGCAGGCCAAGTTGCTCACGTTTCTCGATACCATGCAGTTCACACGAGTCGGCGGGCGCAAGACCGTGTCGGTACGCGCCAGGATCATGGCAGCCACAAACCGGGACCTTGACAAGGAAGTCTCGGAAGGCAGGTTCCGTTCAGATCTGTTTTACAGGCTGAACGTCATGTCCATACGGATTCCCCCGCTGAGGGAAAGGATGCCGGACCTCCCCGTGCTCGTGCTGGAAATCCTTTCCGAACTCGCCGCGGACTTGCACCTGGCGCACGTTCCCGAAGTGGAGGCTGAGATTACGGCCAAAATGGCTGCCTATGACTGGCCCGGAAATGTGAGAGAACTGCGCAATGTACTTGAACGCGCCTTGATAGTCTCCCGTGGCCGACGGATAGAGCTTCCCGCTACTTTCTCCGAGATCGATGCCGAAGACTGGAAGCTTGAACTGCGTTTTCCCGAGGATCGGTCGCTCACGGATGTCACACGCCACATGAAGAGGTCGCTGATAGAAGAAGCCCTGCGCCGCTCCCGAGGAAACCGCAGTGAGGCTTCAAAACTGCTGGGGATTTCCCGCCACGCGTTGCGTCGTCAGATGGAGTCGCTGGACGTGGGTGTGTGAAAAACACACACACCAGGCCCAAAGTGCTCGGTTTTGACGCACGCATGTGCCCATAAGCGCCTGATATTCCAAACCCTCAACATTGTGCTCGGTTTTGACGCACTGTCTTGCGTGGGATCTGGTTCTCTCGCAAGAGCGCTCCTCGGGGGATTCACGGGGAAACTCCGTTGATTCCGTATTGTTAGCGAAGGTAGACTTCCCGCAAGAGCTTGGCACAATAATTGCTATATCCCAGAATCGGATTACCAGGACAAGAAATTCCGGGACACCAGCCAACGCGGCTTCCCCGGAATTGGCGTCATGTGGAGGATCTGAAATGGGAAACTTCTTGAAAAACCGGTCCGTAGCATTTATCGAGCCCACCAATCTCTTCGAACAATTGGAAGAGCGGATCGTGCTCGACGCGTCCATCGATCCCATCCCTGATCAGGTGATTACCGAGGACGCCGCGCCCAACCCGGACCCCAATACCGGGGGCCTCCAGGTAGACGCGCACTCCCCCGCGGAGGACACGGGAGACGCGACGTACGGACTGAATATTGATGGCGTTGATGTCGGTGTCTACAACGCTAACAATGACCCACTGGCCGCGGACATCGTTTTCAACTCCGGTACTGGGGAGATCTCCTGGACGCCCAACAACCTCGATGTGGGCAGCTATAGCTTCGAGGTCACAGCAACGGATAACGACCCCGGGAATCCGGCGCCATGGTTTGACACGGAGATCTTTGCCGTAACAGTTGAGAACACAAACGACGCGCCTCTGCTGGACAATGGCGGCGACCCGGAGCTGGCAGCGGTTGATGAGGATGACGCGGATCCTGCGGGTACCCTGATTTCTAATTTTCTCAGCGACTTGGGCGGCAGTTCCATAACAGATGTAGATGCCGGCGCTTTGCAGGGCATAGCAGTCATCGGAGTGGACGATACAAACGGTTCCTGGCAGTTCGATGCCGGGGCGGGCTGGCAGGCCCTCAATCCGGCCGCGGACGGCCACAGGTTGCTGGATCTCACGTCGAGCGTGCGGTTCATTCCTGATGCGGGCTTCTACGGGACAGTCGCTGCGGCAATGGAATTCAGGGCCTGGGACCAAACCCAGGGAGTTGACGGCGGTACCTGGGATACCAGCGTCAACGGCGGCACGACCGCGTTCAGCACGGACACTGACACGGCAAGCATCGTTGTCAACAACACTTTGGATTTCACCTCAGTGGACCATGACGGCGACACCGGGCAGGGCGACGATCCGGTAATGGAGGACGACGCCTGGCTCTTCGACGTTCAGACCGACAGCGAGACCCTCGGCGATAACATGACCTATTCACTGACCAGTGGGCCGCCCCCTGGATGGATATCCATTGATCCCGACACTGGTGTGATGACAGGCAATCCCGACAACACCCATGTGCCCGGTTCGCCTTATTCCTTCACCATACACGCTCACAACAACACCACCGGCGAGGACTACGACCAGACCTTCACTCTCACGGTGACCAATGATCCCCCCGAGTTCCTCAACGTGCAGACCGACATCTACATGACCGAGTCAAGTGGACCCCAGAACTTCGACGTGCAGACCGACGACGAAGGGATCTCCGGTGCAGCGATCCCGTACACACTGATTAACAACGGCGCCGGCGACCCCGCCCCTGGCTGGCTCTCGATCGATCCCACAACCGGAACTATTACGGGAGATCCCGCCAATGTCGATGTGGGCGACTACACGATTCGGGTGCAGTTCGACGACGGCAATAGTCCGAACGGTGTTAAGACGCTCGATTTCGATCTTCACGTGGCCGATATTCCCAACTATTTCAAATCCGCGGACGCGACCACCTGGACCGAAGATCAGGGCGGCCAGATCTTTAACGCCCAGACCAACGAAGAAGGGGACGGCGTGACATACACCCTTGTGGATGGTCCCGAGGTGGTCCCGGGCTGGATCAACATAAATTCTACCAATGGTGAGATAGCGGCTACCATTCCCACCGCGCCGGACAATTCCCACGTGGGTTCCTATACTTTCACGATCCGGGCCGACGGAGGGCACGGTGATGTAGTCACGCAGCAGTTCACCCTCACCGTGGTGAACACGCCTCCCGCCATTGACACCACAACACCGAATCCCAACGGTTATCTCCCGAATGAGTTCCAGGTTCAGGAGGACTCGGGCGGCGACACATTCCAGGTTGAACTCATGCTGGCTGAACCCGGCGCGATCTATTCGCTTATCGGCGCGCCCTCTTTCGGCGGTGTTCCTGTCAGCATAGACGGGAGCGGGTTGATAACTATTTCCGGCGCGGACAATTCGGAGGTGGGCCTCTATGTGTTCGACATCCAGGTGGATGACGACAACGGCGGTGTAGTGACCCAGCCGTTCCTGTTGAACATTACTAATAGGGATCCCGTGTGGACCGATCTGCCGGACGATGACGCCAATCCCGGCAACGGATACGTGTGGGAAGTCGCGGAGGACACGACCGGCAATTTCGATGTTGGAACCGATGACGAACCAGCGCCTGTGGCCGCAACCAACTACTCGGTAAGCGGCCCCTCGTGGGTGTCCATTGATTCGGACACCGGTGAACTGACCGCCAAACCCAACAACAGTCACGTGGGCGACACGGTGGTCACGGTTCAATTCGACGACGGCAACGGCGGGGTCATTACACAGGACATCACAATCCAGGTGGCAAATGACCCCCCGCTGATCACCTCCCCTGATGAGACAACCTGGATCGAGGACGCGGGCGCTCAGGTCTTTGACATTCAGGGTGCGGATGAGGATCAGCTGGCTACCTATAGTCTTTCTAACGCCCCTAGCTGGGTCAATATCAATACCACATCGGGGACCCTGTGGGGTGTCCCCGAAAACCAGCAAGTGGGTGATTGGACTTTCCAGATAGAGATGCGTGACGGAAACGGCGGCATAGACACTCAGGACTTCACGTTGCACGTGACAAATGTGGCCCCCGATTTCAACACGGAGGATCACACCTATTTCAACGGCGCGGGCGGAATCCAGACGTTTGATGTGCATACCACCGATGAGAACTCGGATCATGCGGACAACGTCGCCCCCGATCCCTTGCCGAATCCCAATAACGATAATCTGTACTCTCTGAGCGATTACGTCAATGATCCTGACTATCTCGGATACGTTATTTCCGACCATGTCTCCATCGATCCGG
>CAZGNL010000130.1:0-15473 GCA_964527475.1 uncultured Syntrophaceae bacterium | reverse complement strand
GTAGTACATTTTCCCCAACTTCGCGAGAAAAAAATGGACTTTTGCAACAGTCTCTGAAGCACCGGGCTACTTTCCAGTGTCCCTACGGGACACCTCTTCATGCCCCGTCGGGGCATCTGATAGTAGCCCGGTCATTTATGGCCGGGTAAAAGAAACCACCATAATTTCCCTTCTTTAAGTCCCGGAGGGACGACTGACTCTCCCTTCTACACCACCCACGGTGTCACGTGTGGGTAAGAGTGAGCACTCGACTGGACGCGGAAAGTGGGGGGTGATCCGGGTGCCGAATCTTACCGCGAATCATTATGGATCAAAATTATTCTTAAAAAGCAGGCGGTTCTACCTTTTCCCGCGGTTTATATCTGATACATGGAGAGCGGGCGGAGAGTGTGAACGGGCGGCGTAGTCAACTGGGGGCGAGGTGCAGGAGGCAATGGTGGAGCTACTCTGCTGGATCCAATAGTATTTTTCGCGAGATATTTGAACGTCTCTAATCAGTTTACTTTTGGGTTAATTCATGGCATGGATATGCTTTATTAAATGAGTGTTGTCTCTGATTTCTAATTTCTTAATTAAGGGTTGACAGCCACTATATGTTGTGGTATCCACGCACCGTGGACTATTTGTTCGGTTATGGTTAGAGGAGCAATAAGTGTTTGGAAAAGTGATTGAATTAAGACGCAACGCTTCGAACGCCGGACGGGGGGGCGAGCTTCCTTCAGAGATAAGTCAGCAATTTAACTCGGAAGTCCTGGAAGAAGGTCTCCAGCTGGCCAAGCATTCGCGAATTTCGCATGTTAACTTCGGAAGAGAATCCTACTTCGGCCTCGTCACCGACCATGATCAACAAGCCGCCCAGGTCCACATAGATCTCGACCCCGATTCAAAGGTCCTCAAAAGAGCCTCTTGCAGCTGCTTTCGTTCATCGACCCGAGCCTATTGTCGCCATGTGGTCTCGTTCATCAGATACGTCCTGAAGCCGGACCCTGAAACCGGTAGACTACGCACTCTGTCTGAGGATTTCCGGGACAGCTTCTGGAACGAAATAAGTTCTTACGGAACCGGAAACTTCGGCGATTCAGTCCTTGGATTCAAGGCCCGGCCTAATCACGGAGGAGAGGGTCTGAGAATTAGCTTCCTGGATCGCAACGACAAGGAAATCCTTGCCTTTATGCCTGGAGAGCGCCTCGTTGACGAATTCCTGCACGAGTTTTACGACATCATACGTCGTGACATCAGTGCCACGCTTTTCAAGAGCACGTATGCGCGAAAGCTCAAAGATCCCAGTGTCCCTTCTCTGCGTCGAAGGCCTTGGCAATATTCCGATGCCGAGGAAGCCCAGGACAGCGGAGACGCCAAATCGGCTCGCCGGCAGCAAAACGAGAACATTTGGCATCGCATTGCCAAGGTGGGATTCCTAATCGCGGGCCGTGACGGAGGCACGTTTCATTTCCGTTTCCTGGAACACAAACAGGAACTGACCGCCGAAGCCTTTGACGAATCAGAGGAAGTGATTCTTCGACTCACGCCCCCGCGGAACCACATAGGCGCGGTAATAGAAGCCGCGGAAGAGAAGGTGGCAATAGGCGATGATTTGCTCATCAACTCCAGGCCCCTCCAAACCGGCTACTGCATGGATCTGAGTGAGTCTTCCGCACTCCGCATCAAGCCGGTGGTGGAGAATCCCGATCCTGACGCCGAGCCTGAAGACGCGTATCTCGATCGCACTCGGTTGGAAGACCAACATTTCGGCAAGTATTACTTTTTCCCGGACTGGGGATTCTTCAAAATCTCGGTCAACATCAACGGACTGCCCGCGGAGTACTTCTCAGCACAAAAGGCTGTGACCATTCCTCCTGAAGAGATCACCCCCTTCCTGGTCCAGTACGGTGAACTGCTCAAGGAAAGCCCCACCATATTCATGGATGGATGCCTGCTGGACCGTAAGACAATTGAACAGTTCGAGCAGGCCTGTGTGGAACACAAAGCCTTCAGCGACGAGGGGGTCTCGCTGGATATCAATTATGATTTCGGTGACTTTCAGCTATCGCTACGGGACATTTTTCGCGCCAGGAAGGACAAGAAACGTTTTCTCATTAAAGGGAGCAAATGGGTGGATACGCTCTCAAGTGAATTCGCGTGGATGGACGGCCTCGATGAAGATGCCGTAACCGACGAGAATTTGCTCAGCATGGGACGTACCGATTACCTTCGATTCTTGGCTACTCATGATGAGCGTCTGAGGAAACGATTCTCGTCGAAAAGGTTGAAAGAGTGGTTCAATGATCTGGAGAGTCTCAAGCCACCGGGCCGGATGCCTGCCATAAGAGCCATGAAAGGTAGGCTCAGGGGCTATCAAAAGAACGGGTACGGGTGGCTGTGGTTTCTGTACGAGAACGGCTTCTCCGGGCTTCTCTGCGACGACATGGGCCTGGGAAAAACGCATCAGATAATGGCGCTCATGACCGGAATAGTCCATCGTCTCAACAGCAGACCCGCAAAGATCCGATTTCTGGTGATCTGCCCCACCACCGTCCTGAGCCATTGGAACGACAAGGTAATGGAATACTGCCCTCACCTTGATCCGCACGTGTACCACGGCACGGATCGCTCCTTTGACGAGGCATTCCAAGAGCACGGCCTAATCATCACATCCTACGGAATCGCGCTGCGGGACGTGGAAATGCTGGCTGAGCACAAATTTGATCTGATTGTGCTCGACGAGATTCAGGCCGTAAAAAACAAGGCCACCAAAACCTATGCCGCGGTGGAGGCGCTTCAATCGGTCTGCACGGTCGGACTGACCGGGACACCTATCGAAAATACGGTAAGGGATCTCAAATCGCTCTTTGACATTGTCATTCCCGGTTATCTCTTCTCCGATTCGGTGTTCGAGCAGCAGTTCCGCTGCCCAATCGAAGAAGAGGCGGACAAGGCGACCAGAGAGAAGCTCTCTCGAATGATCCACCCATTCACACTGCGTCGCCGCAAGGAGCAGGTGCTCAAAGAGCTTCCCCCAAAAATCGAGGACGTCCGACGCTGCGCACTGAGTGAAGATCAGATGCGGTTCTACAGAGACGTAGTGGACAACCAGGGCAGGGATCTGGTCATGACTCTCAAGGATCCTGACCAGAAGGTCCCGTACATTCACATTTTCACGGTACTGAACTATCTCAAGCAGATCTGCAACCATCCGGCCATGCTGGAACAAGAGTCAAAGGATTATGGGAAATATTCTTCAGGGAAGTGGGACCTGTTTTTGGAACTCCTTGATGAGAGCCTGGGGTCAGGACAAAAAGTTGTAGTGTTCAGCCAGTATGTGAAGATGCTCGTGCTCATAGAGGCGTACCTCAAAGACCGGGGAATCGAATTCACCTCCATCAAAGGCTCCACGCGAAAGCGGGCCGAAGCCGTGAGAAAATTCAACAATGATCCCAACTGCATGGTTTTCTCAGCGTCCTTGAGGGCAGCGGGCCTTGGGATCGATCTCACCGGCGGCTCAGTGGTAATACATTACGATCGTTGGTGGAACTCCGCGCGTGAAGAACAGGCCACAGATCGAGTTCACAGGATAGGGCAAAACCGGGGAGTGCAGGTGTTCAAACTCATCACCGAAAACACTCTTGAAGAAAAGATTGACGCTATCATCTCCAAGAAAAGACAACTCATGGACTCAATCGTCAAAGAAGACGATCAATCCCTCCTCAAACATTTCTCCAGGGAAGACTTCATAGATCTGATCTCGCTTTGATGCGGACTTCCATGCCTTGAAAGGCGCAACTAAGCGTGTGTCACAAAACAAACCTTGCAACAGGTTGCTGACGCAATTGTAGGGGCAGACCCCGGATCGGAGTCCGGGGCAGGCTCTGCGTGTCTGCCCACACGTAGGGGTGCGCACGCGGGAAAGGGCGGACACATAGGTCCGCCCCTACAGGAGAATGCCAACGTTATTTCGTGGCAGGCCCTAACCTTACGTCATTGCGAGGAAAAAAGCCGAAGCAATCTCCGAATCCGTCAAGACTTCCGAGAATCGCCACAGGAGGTCCCATTTGGATCAACCTGCTACGGCGCCTCTTCCAGATTTATCTGCAGCATCTTAATGGATGCCAGGATGCGCTTTACGTTACGGTTGAGAGCAGGAAAATCCTCGGACATGTCGTATAGTTCCTGAGCCCGCTTTTGCAGATCTTCCACCTTGGCGCTGATCGTTCCGACGGGGATTTCGCTTTGGGCCATGAATCAGCCTCCTTATTTTCTCTCATCCTTGAATCTCTCGGCCTTGACTTCGTATCTGGAGAGAGATCCATATTCGTGGAATTCAAGCTCATATCCCAGGTTGGTCTTCAGTCGCAGTTCCGTCTTCAGTTTTCCTTGGACGTCAGCGGATTTATCCTGTGCAACGGTCTCGTTCAGTTCCACTTTGAGTAAGATATGGTCAACGTCGCCCTGCTTGGTCACGATCACTTCAAATTCGTCCGACAGCTCGGGCATGGAACGCACTACATCTTCGATGGCTGAGGGCGCGAGCAAGACGCCCTTCACCTTGGTGATGTCATCGGATCGTCCGACCACACCTCCTTTGAACATCTTGAAGGTCCGTCCACAAGCGCATTGTTCGGCGCTGATCTCCACGATGTCTTTGGAATCAAATCGGATACAAGGCTGCGCCATTCTATCGAGCGCGGTGATCACGAGTTTTCCTCGCTTTCCCGGCTCAATGACTGGTTCGTGTGTTTCCGGATCTTCCACCTCTGCCAAAAACATGGCCTCGTTCACATGAAGCCCCCCGGGCTGTTCACTGCATTCAAAGCCCCAGGCTCCGATTTCCGTTGCGCCTGCGTGGTCGTAGACCTTTGCCGCCCACGCCTCTTCAATACGCTTCTTCGTAGCGGGGACCAGAGCCCCGGGTTCGCCCGCGCAGGTGATCTTGTCGATGTGCAAATCAGTGGCAGGGTCAACGGAGAGCTTTCTTCGCGCGGTGTCGGCTAATCGCAGCACGTATGTAGGAGTGGCCATCATGGCAGTGGCCTTGAGTTCCAGCATCTTGAGGATTCTTGACGCGGTATCCAGAACTCCACCGGGAACCGTCTCGCATCCGATCTTTTCCGAAGCATAATGTCCCGCCCAAAATGCAACAAACACATTGTAACCGAACGGCAGGAATACTCGATCATGAGGTCGATAACCCTGTGCCCACAGGAGCGTAGCCCAACACTCAGCCCACCATTCCCAGTCCTGCCATGTATCCGGCTGGTACACCGGTTGACCGGTAGTGCCGCTGGTTTGTCGGTACTCGGTTACCTCATCCAGGGGTACGCACAGCGCATCTCCGTAAGGAAAGGGATCTTTGTTCTGGATCGACCGCATCATAGACTTTTCAACTTTCGGTACCCGGCGCACGTCTTCCATGGTCCGGATCTCGTTCGGCGCCACACCGGCCGTCTCATAGAGCGTGCGATGGAACCGAGAATTGTCATACGCCCAACTGACAATCCGCCTGAATTTCTTGATTTGAAGCTTCTCCAGATTCTCGGCAGGGAGAGTCTCCAAATACGGATTCCAATATGGGATGTGTTTGTTCATCTGCATCTCCGCCCGGGGCCTTCCGTAGGCCTGAAAGGCTATAGCGATTGTACAAAAGAATGTCCGTTTGGCTGTCGGGTGTCCCGCGGAACGCGGGATGTCACTCCTCGTCATGACCTGCGCCACAAGAAAACCTGCCCAGCGAAACTGAAGCGTACCTCCAGGGAGACAAAGGGTTGACTTAAAGGGCCGGGGTGTCTAGACTTGCTGTTCGGCTCCAACTGAGCCCAAGATAAATCTCGCGCCCCCGTAGCTCAGTGGATAGAGCGACGGATTCCTAATCCGCAGGTCGCAGGTTCGATCCCTGCCGGGGGTACCAAAGAAAACACCGGGTCAGCCTCGTGATGGGCCGGCCCGTTTTCGTAAGGCATCATGGTTGCTGGATGGGTTTGTCGGTTATGATCACGCCAGGCTGCGGATTTCAGGGTGAACGGTCACCCGGAAACTCTGCCCAAAACTATTGTGTCGGCGTGGTCTGGGCGCCGGCGCTCTGTTGCCGGCTCAAGGCCTGCAAACTCCTTCCAAGCGCGTCAAACAGGGCCTTGGCCTGAAGGTGTGAAAGATAAACCTGTTTTTCGTAGACTTCCACGAGCGATTGTTCCCCCTTCTCATCGGAGCGGCGCCGCACCTTGCCGAACAGGATCGAGATGTCGAACGGGCTCGTCTCAATCATTGTGCAGTTGGAATAGAATGCCTCTTCCTTGACGTTAACCACCTTCGGCAGAGACGCGGGGGCTTGCTGTTCCGTTTGTTCCGTTTGTTCCGTTTGTTCCGTACCTTTCGCCATGTGAGAAGCTCCTTGGTGTAAATCCTTCCGTCGTGAAATAGAATAGCACAATCAGAGAAAGAAATCGCGCCCAAAATCGGGCGATATTACGCGTCCGAGATTATGGCGCCGTGAGCTGCATGGCCCTGACGCGGAGGCTCCCGTCATTCCAGAGCCTGCCCCGGACTACGATCCGGGGTCTGCCCCTACGTCTTGGCCCAGACCCGTCATGGGGCACAGTGTACGGCGCGCACCTGTGTGTGCGCCCTCTTACCAATCGCTAGACTTGAGAAAGTGGTCGTTGCCGTCTCCCCCCGAATACCTGAATGGTCACTTCCGGGGTTCTTCTCAAATTGCAGGCACTCCTTCGAGATTACCGCACGGCTTTTCCGGACAGTCCCTTCCTACACTTCACAGGCCAGTTTGAAGCCGGCTTCCACTGCTTCGCCGATTCGGCCAACTTTGTCGGCGTCTCCGATGGTTTGAATCTCAACTCCGGAGCTTTCCAGTGCTTTGGCAAGGGAGTTCTCGGAACGAGATCCCATTGCCAGGACCACGGTGTTTGCCGGTATGCTCACATCTTCACCGTCCACATTGGTATAGACCACCGTGTCCGGTGTGATGTGCTTCATTGTGGCGCCTTTTATGAGTTCTACTCCACGGGTGCGCAGATCCTTCAAGAGCACCCATCTGGTGGAAGGTCCCACATCTTGCCCGAAGCGGTTTGCCATTTCCACAACCGTTACCTTTTTGATGCCTTTTGTTATGAGTTCCTTCAGCGTCTCGGGGGTCTCACCATTGTGGAGCGTCAGAAAGTAAAGCTGCTCAGGCGATATGGTTCCTATGGATGCGAGGAACACCGCGGTTTCCAGCCCAACGGAGCCTCCTCCCACGATGACAACTTCACGACCGGTTGTTGCGATCCCTTTGAGGACGTCCCATGCCTGAACAACATTGGGCCGGTTCACATCTTCAATGGGTGGGCTGAACGGGGCCGCGCCGGTGGCCACTACCGTAAGGTCGGGTTGTTCCGAGGCAACCAATTCCGGATTGACCTCGCAGGCCAAGCGCACTTCCACTCCGTGTTTCTTGAACATGGCCTCGTAATACCTGAACATATTCATGAATTCTGGCTTGTGGGTCGATTCCGCGGACCAGAAGACCTGTCCGCCAAGATGCTCCCCCTTGTCGCATAGGGTGATTTTGTGGCCTCTTTGCGCCGCGGTGGCAGCGAATTCGCAACCTGCCGGGCCCGCGCCCGCCACCAGTATCTTCTTCGGTTTGTCGGTGGGCTTGATTTCGGTCTCCGCTTCCAGGCCGGCCCTTGGATTTACCATGCATCCTACAGGCTTTAACTGAAACACATGGTCGAAGCACCGTTGATTGCAGGCAACACATCGGCGAATCTCGTCAAATTTCCCCTCCTTGGCCTTATTGACAAATTCCGGCTCAGCCAACATCCCTCGCGCCACGCCGACCATGTCCGCTATCCCTTCCTGCAGCACCTCCTCCGCGATGAGCGGATCGTTGATTCTGTTGCAGCCGACCACGGGGATATCAACATGATCCTTTATTCCCCTGGCCAGATAGACATATCCGGCGCGCGGTAAGTCCATGGTTATTTGGGGAACACGGCTTTCGTGCCATCCCCCTGTGACGTTGATCAGGTCGGCGCCCGCTTCCTGGCAGACTTTGGCGAATGCGCGGGCTTCCACGTTGGTGTGGCTGTCCGGCACAAAATCATTTCCTGCGATGCGGACTATCACGGCCATCTCCGGGCCCGCTTCAGCGCGGACCCGTTCAACGGTCTCTCGACCGAAGCGCATTCTGTTCTCCAGGGGGCCGCCATACCGGTCTTCCCGCTTGTTGGTCTTGGGGGACAGGAACTGGCAGATGAGATATCCCGCTGAACCGAGCACCTCCACTGCGTCAAATCCCGCGTCTTTGGCACGCCGAGTGGCTTGAACGAAGTCATCCTGGACCCGGTCGATGTCTTCGAGGGTCATGGCCGTGGTCTGCTGTCGAGAGAACGCGCTGACGTACTCGGAAGGCGCCAGCACGGGCAGACCTTTCATGCCTGCGAAAGAATAGGCCCCTGCCTGGTACAACTGGACACCAATTTTTCCGCCTTTGTTGTGGATCGCGTCGGCAAGCCTCTTCAAACCGGGGATGCGCTCGTCATCCTTGATTGAAAGAAAGATATCCATGCCCGATGCTTCATCGTCGATTTCCGCGCCGCCCACAATGATCAAACCCGCGCCACCACGAGCCCGGGCCGCGTAGAAATTTACGAATCTGTCCGTCATCTCTCCCATGGGCGTGTACCCGAGGTGCATAGCGGTCATGACGACTCTGTTGGCCACGGTCATAGGACCAATGGAAATCGGTTCAAATAGCTTTGTGATCAATGTAACCTCCTGTGTGACCCGGCTGACTATCGGATCAAGCCCCTTTGAATTTTGCCTCTCTCTTCTGCAAATACGCGGACACGGCTTCGGATATGTCTTCCGACGGTATGATCATGCACGATCTGGCCGCATTATAGTCCAGGGCCTGATCCAACGGAACCTCTTCATTGTAAAGGAACACATCCTTTGCCCCCTGAACCGCCATGGGAGCATTGCCTGCAATTTCTTCGGCCATTTCCACGGCCTTTGCGTCCAGAGTCTCCTCGTCCGGGTAAACATGGTTTACCAGATTGATGGACCCGGCATATTCGGCATCAAATCGATGACCTCGAAAGGAGATCTCCCTGGCATGGCCCGCGCCCACAATCCTTGGAAGGCGCTGAAGTCCGCCAACGTCCGTAATAATGGCCAGCTTTGCCTCAGGAAGCGCGAATACGGCTTCCTGGGAGCAGAGCCTGATGTCGCAACATACCACGAGCTCAAGACCGCCCCCGAGGCAATGACCCTGAATCACCGCGATTGTGGGCTTACTAAGGCGTTCCAGGCTGGTGTGGGTATCCTGGATTTTCTTGATCTCGCGGAAGAGTCGCGCCTTCTGAGAGGCAGTGGCTTGTCCGACCAGCAGCGGCATCAACTCGTTGTCAGGACTCAGGTCCAGCCCCGCGCAAAAAGACTTTCCCGCGCCCTTGAGCAGAACTACTCTTGCCTCCGGATCTTCATCGGCTGCAGCCACGGCACGGCTGACAGCGTCCCAGACCGCGAGGTTCAAGGCATTGAGTTTGCCGGGTCTGTTCAGAGTTATCACTCCGACATATCCATCTCTTTTGTAGGTGACTAGATTCTCCTCGCCCGAGGCCGCGCTGTTCATTTGGTTCTCCTCCTTTTTCATAGAGTTACGTGTTGCTCTGTGGTGTCAACGCTGATCGATGCAAACCGGTCCCTATTGTCCGTCATCTATACCGGTGAACCCGTGAACAATAGGCGCGCGCTCACTCCTTGCCGTGCCGGGCAGGGCCCGTCTTTCGAGGGTCGCGTTGACTCGCAAATCCAGCACATGGTGTTCCAGCGAGGGTATCCGATTCGTATTCGTGCCGGTTGCCTTGAGACGCTCAAGCATTGTTTCCTGGAATTCCAGACCCGTTCCCTCTGGGATCGATTGCAGAAGATCTATGGCCTGCTCGCCTTCACCCATTTCGATCAGGCTTCTGACCCTTTTTAGAACCGACGATTGTTCATCGGTCGCCACGGCTTCGTAGAATTCCAGGGCCCACGATGACTTGCCCGCGGCAACCAGTGTATCCCCAAGCGCGTTCAGTGCTGAAGCCTTCCCCTGGACCAGGTTCGCGAGATCTTGGATCTCCTGGAATTTGTTGAGTTTCGCCAGCCTGTGAATCAGCATGAGAAAGTGACGGGGCGTCTTGCGGAGTCCCTCAGGCTGCGCATCGCGCAGGGCCAAATAGTACAATATTTCGTTGTTCTCCCGGAGCAGATCCAGATCCGGGAATTGGTACGTGTTGTGGATTCGAAGACCTTTCACCTCTTCAATGGTCCGGACATTGAAGGATTTAAAGACCTTGCGGATCTTGGCCTCCACTTCTACAACCTTGCCCCGCAATTCTTCCTGCATGTAATCTTCGGGGAATGTGAAACCGAACCTTAGGTCCCGGTCCTGTAGCGCGCCCGCAAATCCCTCTTCAAATGTGGGCAACAAAAGACCGCGTCCCAGAAACACGTCCCAGTATTTGCCTGAAATGGCCGTAAAAGGAACCCCGTCGGTCCAACTGCGAGCGTCAAATATTACTCGGTCCATGGGGCCGGCCGGCTCGTCCGATTCCTCAAAAAAGCTGATCGAAGCGATCAACTCTTCGGTGTCCGCGTCGTTTGCTCCTCGGGTGGTCGCGTACCCGTCGAGGAACTGCCCCAAAAGCGGGAACTCTTCGATGACAACGGCCGCCATTGCGCCGTACGCGTGAAAAGCCGGCTCTTCTTCCAGGTCCAACCGGTTCTGCAACAGGAAATCCAGGACTTCAAATGTCCGTTGCTTATAGTGTACATCCATTCTCATCTGCTCGTTGGCAAGGCTCCACATGTTTCTCACTCTTCTCAATTCTGCCTTCGGCATGTCCTTGGTTTCATACTGGTCTCCTATGGACATGAATGAGTTGCGAAACCTCTGCGTAGGCTTGAAACCGTATTTCTCAGGGTTCCTCTCATATATGGAACCGAAATACAGCTGCATCTGCTGTGAGCCGGAATTTGATTCGATGGAGATGCCGAGGGACCTTACGAATTCGAGGGTCTGACGAGCATCTTCAACGGTTTCCCCGGGCAGCCCGAAAATGGAAAAGAGTTCGGTCTTCAAGCCCAGCGCATGGGCCGTTTCTACGTTCGTTCGCAACCGGTCCAGTTCTGTGCGCTTGTTGGTTGCTTTGAGCACGCCGGGGCTGCCCGATTCCAGACCGAAAGCGACTGTGTCTGCGCCTGCCTGGTGGAGCTTCTCGAGCAACGCGGAATCCACAAGATCTGACCGGGTTTGGCACCAGAACGGGGTCGCAATTCCACGGTCCATCTTGGCTTGAAGTAGGCGTTCAGTCCGGTCTCGGTTTTCCGTAAAATTGGGATCCGCAAACCAGAACCTGGTGATACCGCGTTCAGTGAGGGATTCCATCTCCTGGACCGTTCTCTCAACGGAATGATATCGAACCCTGCCCTTGCAGATTCGCGGAGTAGTGCAGAACAAACAGACGTGGCTACAGCCCCTGGAGGACAGTAAGATAGCAGTGTCTTTGCCTTCCAGATTCAACACGTCTGTAAGGTACGGAGAAGGGTACTCGTCCAGATTCTCGGGTGGATCAGGGCCCGGGTCCGTGTCGACGATCCGGCCTTCACATCGGCAGGTGATCCCGCCCACGCTTTCCAGTGGGTCCCCTGCGTCGAGGGCCTCCGCCATCTCCACGAGCACTGTCTCGCCTTCACCCCGGACGAGCATGTCTACGTCCTCAAGTTCCTCCAGCGCGCTCGACGGCATCAATGTTCCTTGAGGGCCTCCAAGGGCCACACGTATGTGGCGATGCCTTGATTTGATGTACCGGCACAGAAACCGGATTCTGTTCATGGTGCTCTGGTACGCGGTAAATCCTATCACTGACGGCTCAACCCGGTGTATCCACTTCTCAAGACTGTTCAAGGTGAGTGGCCTGTCCCGCACATCATCAAGGATCACGCCGTCCCACCCGCCGGCCTTGAGGTTTGCCAAGATGTAACCTGTCGAGATGGGGATGCTCTCGGAGAATTCAAAGCCTACTTCATGATTGACGTTTATGAAAAGAAAAGCCACCTGATGCCCTTTCTGCAGTTTACCTGAAAATGGATGAGCCGGGATGACCCTGACGCTTCACCTTGCACCGACTATCCAAGAGGGCGCAGCATGCGGCGCGCCGTACGTGCGGGACCCGGCGAAATGCTGCCGCATTCCGAATTCCGCATTCCGAATTCTGCGCGGGACCCACGACTTTGCGGACATTTTCATGCTTCGTTGTGTCCGGTGCTCGGCCGCGCATGTAAGTTCCTATGATTCTGCGAAGGCTGTAGATTACCATCAAATGCCGCGGACTAACAACCGACAGATTGACCGATGACTCGGGGGCTGGTAATTAAGATAGTCATGAAGAAGATAAAAAGTCCTTGGTACGGGCTGCTGTGGATCATGATCTGGACCGCGGCCCTGGTCTATTTCCTGCAATCCGGTATGTTCAACACCAGAGAGAGCATTGGACTGCTGCTCGTATGGCTGACACTGGTGGGAATCACCATATACCTGTTGATCCAACATCTTCGGATAAGCGTCAAAGCCAAATCTCAAGCCGAGTCCCAAATCCCTCAAACCCCGTCTCGAAACGCGGCGTGCCCCTGCGGGTCAGGCAAGAAATACAAGCGATGCTGCGGGGCTGTGCGGACCTAGGCGCTTCCGCCAACGCGCGCTCGCATTCCAGGAGAAATTTCCCATTGGTGAATGAACCGAGCGGCTGATTGCCTCCCGTGGGCCCCGAGAAAGGACCGGCAAGATGCCGGTCCTACTACTGAAAACGAATCACACATGGACACGGGATCGTGTGTGACAATGACCGGTTATTCAAAGGCTTGAAATCATGGTGGTCTGATGCGGGACTGATTACCATCCCCGCTGTGCTTGAGGCTTGGACATACTCCGCATAGTAGTGATAACCTGTTTCTTGGCGGCTTGCATGTTCCACCCTCTTTTCAGCAGGCAGGTGAGATAGAGGCGCGCGTTCATTTGCATTTCAGCCTGCGTTCTGGAACGGGCGATCATCATAGGATACTGGTCGCAGCTCGGTCTGGGCTGAGCCAGGGCCTGTGCTCCGGCGGGAATGTTGGCCACGGTTCTTGGGCCGGCCGCACGCTGGGGTGAACGCGCCTGGACAGGACCACGTGGCCTGACAATAGGCTGCGGCTTACGGCGGGCGGCACGTTTCACGGTTGCCGCGCGCGGCGACCTGTAACTGGATCGCTTCCTTTTGGCTCCGGGCTTGACGTATTTTCCGCGGGAATCGAATTCCGGCGCCTGAGGCGCCGCGAACGGGAAACCCTGGGAAAGGGCGGAGGCGCAGACTATGCCCCCAACCAGGAAGATCAGTCCGACAAGTGTGGCGACGATTCCATACCGCATACTTATGAATACTCCAGATCAGTTAAGGTCAAAGTATACCACACCAAATCCCAAAATGCCATTCCACAGGCCGTGTAATGGCAACCATTCACTTACGAGCGGCCGACGGGAACGACCACGTTCCTGCGTTTGGTGCATGGCAAGAGGGCGCACACACAGGTGCGCGCCGTACACTCTGCCCCACGACGAATCTGGGCCCAGACGTAGGGGCAGACCCCGGATCGTAGTCCGGGGCAGGCTCTATGTGTCTGCCCTCCCCGTTGCCCCCCGTAAGTGAATGGTTACGTGTAATGGTAAGGCTTCAGTTTCACGGGGAGCGGATCTTCTCATCGCGCATGTCATTGCGAGGACTGAAACGACGAAGCAATCCCCATATTCAGCGCGCACGAGATTGCTTCGCTACGCCCGCAATGGCATGTTCGGAAGCGACCCTCCGCCGCGCGAAACTGAAGGGTTACGCTGCCGGTCTTGGTTTCAGTGGACAGGGAAGCGGGAACTTGTTAAACTTTAAGGGTTTTACGCGAAAGGCTGCGAACGCGGCTCATTCCACCGCTGTAAAATCGAGAGAGGTCCCGGGCATGGTCATCATTACCCGACTATCCTGCAAAGGGGTCCCGGTGGCCGATGTGACTTACAGGGCCGGAATTCACGTGGAAGTCCGGGTGGGAAAGGAATACCGGGACGAAAAGATCAATATTCCGCTCGCCCATTCGGAGAACGGTGAACTGAAAGGATCATGGGAAGAAGCACTCGATCGCTATTTCAATGAAGGCCGTTTCGATTCCAGTGACAGCCTCTTTCCAGGAGAGATGCCCCGGATCGGATCGGCAAGGGAACACAGGTCCCTGTTTCGAAAAGCCTCACAAGCCCTCCGCAAAGATCTTGAACCACGAGGATTTGCTGTAGAAGTAAAATATCCGTGAGCCGCCGCGCGCCCCGATTCTCATATCATTTCGCGAATATTATTGGTAACCGTTCACCGGAAGATGTGCAACCCGTTGGAATCACGATGGAGGGAACTAAGGGCCTGCCACCTGTTGCAAGGTTTGTTTTGTGGCACACCCTAATACCAATGCGCGATCAAAAGAGGAACATCGGAACCCCCTCACCCTAACCCTCTCCCCCTTGGGGGAGAGGGTCGGGTTGAGGGTCTTAATTTCACTTCTTTGAAAGCGCATTCCTATGAAAGTCCCGTTGAAAAACCACCCCTTTGCGGGTCAACGTATGGGGTGGTTTGGAGGGGAGCCACTGCGCGTGGGGCGATTGAGCGGGCCCCGGACAGCTTGCGTGACATGACAGCTGTCGGTAACATGACGTTGAAATGCTTGCCCGGCTAGGGCCTCCCCTCCAAGGTCGTGCGCAGCGTGCGCGCTCTTTAGGGGCCCCGTCCGAGGCGAAGCCACGGACCAGTGAACAACGGCAAGGACTTTCATACTTCGTTGTCGCTCTCTTGCGATGTAAGTTGATATCAGCCCAATGACTCGCCCAGGAAGATCCTCATTTTCCCTCTTTGAACCTTCAAGCGAATCAGCTTTGTCTTCTTGGCCTTGGCCACTCCGGCAATGAACGAGGACAGATCTTTTACGGGCATGCCGTTCACGTCCAGGATCACATCACCGCCCCTGAGGCCCATTCGTCTGCCCAATCCGTCCGGGTCAACTCCTGTTATCCGAATGCCCGAGCCTTTCGGGATGTTGAGTTTTTCGGCCATGGACACGGGCACCTTGTCAATTTCAATTCCAAGTTCATTGGATGTTTCACCGCCTGATGACGCGCCTGTCTTATCATCGGCCTTGGCGATGCGTTCGCCTATCTTGGTGTTGAGCTTGATGGTCTTCCCGTCCCTGAAAACGGTCAATGTGGTGTCTGTGGAGGGCTTCACCTTACCTACCATGTTTTTGAGTTCGGATGCGCCCTTTACCACCTTACCGTTGAACTTGACAATTATGTCTCCGGATCTTACGCCGGCCTTCTCGGCAGCGCTGCCGGGCACCACCTGGGAAACCAGGGCTCCATCGGAATTTTCCCT
>CAZGNL010000129.1:0-15603 GCA_964527475.1 uncultured Syntrophaceae bacterium | reverse complement strand
CAGGCTGAGCGCTATACCCCAGACCGTGCCCAGGAAACCGAGCATGGGCACGGTCCATGCCAAGACTTGAGGAACCCTGAACGAATCCTCTGAGGACTGCTGTTCCAGATCCAGGAACATCTCCAGTCTCTTAAGTGCAAAATCCTGACCCGCTTCCCTGCAATCCCGGAGAAGAGTAATGATTCGATCTCTTTCCCTGCCTGCCGGCAGCGGCTCGAACAGGCGGTCCGCAAGGATTTCTCCGGATCCTGAGTCATCGGATTGCACAAACGTCAGGATGTCCCGACTGCTGTCCTGAACGAAGCTCATTAGTCTGGAAAGATTGCCGGCCGACAGCCTTGTCTGAACCAACTTGTAGAAGAGCAGACCCAAAGCGAATGAGGAGGCGATCAGTATCAGATGGGGTATTACGCCTCTTAAATAGATCATCTCGTAAACGCGACCGCGGCTCAGAGAAGCCACTGCATACATAGCCATCAAGATGGCTGCGCTGTACAGCAGGACCGTCCATTGATTGACCAGATATTTGTGCATAGATTTCATGGCCTTCACAGTATCCACCTGTTGATTTGGAAGCAGGACATACGTTGCTGCGACCACGTTGAAAGGTCTGGAAGCGTGTTACCACCATGACGGGACCGGCAGCAGTGTAAATGCTACTAACACGGGATTTCTCGGGCGGTCAAGGAAATGACGGCAACCCGGCAATCGCGGCGCGAACTGGAGCGGTTGCCGGGTTGCTCGTCTGATCGTAGTTTCCAGGATGGTCCGATTGGTGACGCCTCCCGGCTGTTCTCATTTCTCAGGGGAACCAATGGTCGCGGGTTTTTCCGAAGACTTGCCGGCTCTTGCTTTCAGTTGGTGCAGTCTGGCCATCAGCCTCTCAAGGTCGGCCTTCTCGAAGCGGTCACTACGCGACTGCAATCTCCTCTCCCATTTCTCCAACGTCTTCATGTCGCCCCCCTTTTCCTCCAATCTTTCAAAGTACGCTTCGAGCCTGGACGCCATTCTCTTGCTCAGTTCCCGCCGCCTGTCTCGGTATTCTCGTGTCCTGTCCGTTCCGTCACGTCCATCTCTACTGCGGGGCCTGCGCACAGCGGCCGCCTTTTCAGCTTTCCGTGTATCATTTATTTTGCGTAGGTGGTCCCGAGCGCTTGCATAGCCCCGTTCCGCAGATTCCTTGAACCACTTTACAGCAGCCTTTTCGTCCTTTGGCGCGCCCCGGCCTGTTTCGTACATTCGGGCCAGGAGAAATTGAACATCTGCATGACCTTTCTCGGCTGCTTTGGTGTACCATTTCACCGCGGCCGCATAATCCCTGGACAAACCTCGACCTACTTCACATAGCAGCCCAAGGCTCGCTTGAGCTATGGGATCATTGTTTTGGGCTGCGCGTGTGTACCACCCTATTGCTTCTTTATAGTTGCGTGATACACCTTCCCCACGCTGATATTTGGTTCCCAGCCTTGTTTGCGCTTGGGCATGGCCCTTTTTCGCGGCCCTCTTGTACCACTTGATCGCCAAGCCCGGGTCTTTGTCAACTCCCAGCCCGTTCTCATACATGTGACCGAGCATGTACTGAGAATCTGCAAGCCCCTTTTCCGCGGCCTTGGTGTACAGGCCAGCCGCTTCCTTGAGATTCCGGTCCACGCCCCGGCCGAAATAGTAGACGTGGCCCAATTTGTGCCGGGCCTCCGCGCTGCCGGCTCGTGCTTGCTGCTCAACGCGTTTGCGCGATGCTTCAGAATCCCCTTTTTGTGCATCGGGTTCGGTTCCCTTGCCAAGCATGGCCAAGCGCTTTTGGGCCCTCTTATTTCCCTTTTCCGCGGCTTTCGAGTACCTTTTGATCGATTCTTCAAGATTTTTCGGAACGCCCTTTCCCACTTCGTACATCAAGCCCAGACCGGTGTGCGCGGCGGAATAACCCTTTTCAGCCGCGGCCGAATACCACTTGAACGCTTCTCTGTAATCCTTTTCCACGCCCTTTCCCTGTTCATACATCCATCCCAGGGAAAATTGAGATTCAGCGTGGCCTTTTCCTGCGGCCCGTCTGTACCATTTGGCTGCTTGTTTGTAGTCCTGGTCTTCGTCTGAAGCGTTTTCGTACAGACGTCCCAACTGGTACTGGGCTGACACGTCGCCTTTTTCCGCGGCCTCTTCGTACCGTTGGAGCACTTCCCAAAAATCGGACTTCTCGAGAGGCTTCTCGGTTTCCCTATTGACCCGATCCCTTGTGGAATCGAGCTTGGCTTCCAGGCGAGTCAGTCTGAGTTTGGCTATCCGATGCCCTTGCTCAGCGGCTTTTCTGTACCACTTGGCCGCGTCGTCTGTGTCCCGTGCCAGGCCGAGATATCCTTTCTCGTACAAGAGGCCCAGGCGGTATTGACTGTTCTCGTCACCCTCCTCGGCTCTCTTTTGAATAGGTTCCACGTTCCAACCGCGTCGCATGTCTCTACGGGTCGACCTGCGAGATCGATCCTGCCGTACGGCTTGCGGTCTCTTGTCCCTTCTTTTCCGGACACTCCGATGAGTAACAGTCACACCCAAGCGCGCCAGGCGCCGGTGGGCCGCCTTGTTGCCTTGGGCCGCGGCTTTCTCGTACCATTTGACGGCTTGTGCGCGGTCCTTGGCCACGCCAAATCCTAAGTCGTACATCCTTCCCGCACGATATTGACCCCTGGGGAAACCCAGCTCCGCAGACTTAAGATACCAGTTGGCCGCTTGTTCTAAGTCCTTTGTCACCCCCTGACCGTATTCATATGCCAAGCCCAGATACACCTGGGCTTTTGGATGACCCTGGTCCGCGGCTTTCTTGTACCACTTTGCCGCTTCCTCATGGTTCCGGGATACAAGGCGGCCGACATCATAACTTAGACCCAGTCGGTATTGGCCTTCCGCTTCCCCCCGCTCGGCCGATTCCCTGGTCCGCTTAAGGTAACCATCCAACCTGCGCGTCCGTTTTTCGGCTCGCAGGACCTGGACATATCTTTCTTGAAGTTGGTAGCGGGCATTGGGCCGACCCGCCCGGCCGGTAGTCGGTTCTCTCTTGAATGTGGGCTTACAGTGGAGCGATGAGTCGGCGTTAACACTCCGATCCAGCGGTTCGTACGACGAATAGCACGGAGTCCGGGAATTCACAAACATACATGCAACGCCAAACAGGATCAGGAGCAGCCTTAAGGGGTTCTTCGGCCGCCCCGAAGATTCTGAAAAGCCCGGAGTCCGGCGCCTGCCCCGGACGCGGATCCGGGGTTCGCCGGAATGACGGTTCAACGGCGTCACATGACACCTCCCAAGAGCCGTTGGGGCGATACGCTTGTTCCGTGACCATCCTTTGCGATAGATCATCGGTTCAATAGAACTGCCTGTTGATTTCCGTGGGGCAGTACTAGTCTCTTGGCATGAGCGCCGGCATTGGATACGTTGGACCCGGATGCTCGTTCACGCGCCCTATTTCAACCTGATAAGGTACCGCAGGCCGATCTCTTTTTCCAGGGGGTGATCGGTCTTGAGCAGTACTCGGCCCATGTAGAAGTGCCTGCCCTCTTCCTTCTTCAACTTCAGGACAATGTCAAGCCGGGTGTCGGACTTGGGCTTGAGAAGCGCGTTTTCGGGTTTCAGGGCCGCCTGGACAAACGCCCCCTTGACCTTGGAGACTTTCAAGGTGATCGGTCTGTCCGAATCGTTCTTCGCGGTCAGGGCGAAGGTTACCGTCTCCTGAAACTCAGACAGTGTCTTGGCCACGCTGGAAGGCTCGATGTTGAGCCGACGGACCACGTAAGCGTAGAGCTTTAGCTTGACCACCGGCTTGCCCGGATCATTGGAGTGCACAAAGACCTTCTTGGCCTTTTTTCCGGCCCTCAGTCCTGTTGTGTCGAACGAGGCCACTATTTTGCTCTTGCCGTTTGGCGGCACTTCCCGGCTCCCCTTGACCGCCTTGGTGCAACCGCACGAGGATCGCAACTTCTCTATGACCAGCGTGTCTGTGCCTGTATTGGTGAATTTGAACTCCGCCTTGACCGTCTCACCGTATAGAATCCGACCGTAGTCGTGTTCCGTCCTATCGAAGGATATCCCGGGCTTACCCGCCGCTATTACAATCGCGGGCAGGGCCCACAACAGAGTCACGATTGCAAGCTTTCTGCGTAGCATAATGATTCTTCTCCTTTTCAAGACCGTGTGTGAATGCTATTATACCGCCGGTGACCAATTTCGGCGATTATATTCGTCGTTCCATTTGATTCCAAGTGTTTTCAGGCTCAGGCCGCGTCAAAGTCGCCGCATGGATTCGAGTTCCGACGAGCGCGAAGTGCGAACGAGCGGTACTGAGAGCCGATGATCCGGAGGACGGCTCATGTCCAATACCACTTCCACGGAAACGGTTTGTGTTGTCTGCGCAGAGACGGAGGCTGTTTTTCCCCCAGAGGATCCCCAGCTTTGCGCTGATTGCTATTCGAAATCAGAATTGATCTTCGATGAGGAGATGCGAGCCGTCGAACTGATTCGGACCATCCGGGGAATTGATGTGGAATTGTACGACATCAAGCACTCTGATTCCAAGGCGGAAAAGGGCCACTGCGGACAACTCATTCTGATTCGAGCAGGCGAAGGATTCGAGGTCAAGATCTGTCTCCGGTCCGACGCGCTCGACTGGATGGCCCTGCTATCCGATGGGTCCCACGGCTTCACTTCGCAGGACACTCGTCTGGACGCGCTGATAGGGAACGTGTCTCTGTTGATCGACTCCTGGGGAGGAGGTCCCATGTACATGGACATCTTCTACGTGGACAAGGTGATTTCAACAGATGCGGAGATTTGACCGACAATTTCGGATTCAGCGCAAAGACAAGGTGATCGGCCCGAATCCACTGTGTTGGTAAGGCTTCAGTTTTTCGGCGCAGACCTTCTTGTCAAGCAATCCCCATATTCACTGTGCACGAGATTGCTTCGCTGCGCTCGCAATGACTTCCTACGCCCCCCCCACGCATGAGAACGGTTAGATGCGTTGTACCCATTCAGTCATTCGGGGGGAGGCGGCAACGACCACTTTCTCGAGTCTAGCGGATGATAAGAGGGCGCACACACAGGTGCGCGCCGTACACTGTGCCCCATGACGGTCTGGGCCGAGACGTAGGGGCAGACCCCGGATCGGAGTCCGGGGCAGGCTCTATGTGTCTGCCCTCGCCTTCGAAGCCCCCCCGAAACTGAACGGTTAGATGCGTTCCCCGGCGGCATCGTGTTGATCGCTGATATATGCTATAAGTGGTGGATCGTCGGAATTGGGAGAGGCTGTTAGTGTTCGGAATATCAATGACGGAAATCGGCGTCGTCCTCGTGGTGGCCCTCATCATACTGGGCCCTCGTCAGCTGGTGGACGTGGCCAAGCTGCTAGGCAAGCTTTACCGGGAGGTGCAGAAGCTTTCCTGGGATATTCGGAACGCGGTTGATCTTGATACGCCTACGGTCTCACAACCCCAATATCCCCCGGCTTCCACGCCACGAGGAGTAGATGCGGCCGAGGGAGCCGATAATGACCTGATTCCTCCATCTGACGAGAAATCGGGCCCCGACTTCTATGCTGAACTCCTGGAAAGCTCGGCTGAAAATGACGAAGAGCCCGGTGACGCGGACTCCGAAACAGCGGATAACTCCAAAGAGGAATCCACGGCGCATGAAGATAAGATTGAGAAGAAACCCGAAGACAAGCCGAAACACGGGGTCGAGCAAACAGACAGGAAGGAAGGGGAGGAACAGTGACCGAAGGCAATTCTAAGATGAGTTTCTTCCAACATCTCGAGGAATTGCGGTCACATTTGCTAAAGGCCACACTGGCCGTTATGCTCGGTTTTGTTGCTTGCATCTACTTTGGGGAGAGATTGTTCAATTTCCTCGCTGCGCCGCTGTTGGAGCAGCTCCCCAAGGATTCGACCGTTGTTTTCACGGGTCTTCAGGATCCGTTCTTCATGTATCTCAAAATCTCGTTTATCGCGGGGATTTTTCTTACGTTTCCGTACATCCTGTATCAGGTGTGGAAGTTCGTCGCGCCCGGGCTTTACAGCAAGGAAAAACGGCTGGGGTTGCCTTTTGTGGTGACGGGGACCGCTCTGTTCTATGTGGGCGCGGGTTTTGCCTATTTTGTGGTTTTCCCTGTGGTCTTCAACTTTTTCCTTAGTTTTCAGACCACCGCGCTCAAACCCATGATCTCCATCAAGGAGTATGTCTCCCTGATCATGAAGTTTATGCTGGCTTTTGGCGCGGTCTTCGAGACACCGATCATCATCGTGTTCCTGGGACTTCTGGGGATCGTCAGTTCCGATCTGTTGAAGAGAAGCCGTCGGTACTTTATCGTGATAGCGTTCATTCTCGGCGCTGTTCTGTCTCCCCCGGACCCGGCCTCGCAGATACTCCTGGGCATCCCGTTGCTGGTGCTCTATGAAGCCAGCATTCACATTCTTGTGGTGATAGAAAAGAGACGGAAAAAACGAGAAAAGGAATGGGACGCTGAGTTCGCTCCCGAACCGAATACGGAAGCCCCGGGGCAGGAAGAAGACAAATGAGAGATGTCCTGCTCCTGTTGAGCCCACGATGGAAGAAATTCCGTAACAAACTGAGAAATCCGGGCAGAGACAAGCTGCGTTTCCCTTTTTTGATGGGACTCATAGTGGTGCTCTGGCTGGTGATCTATGTGGTCTTTGTCAAGTCCCTCGCCTATTTCACCGCTGAGGAGATGTTCGGCAACATAGCGGCCATGAAACTCCTTTCGATGATCCTGCTCACGTTCGTGTTCGTGGTGATGATTAGTAATGTAATCACAAGTTTTTCCACGTTTTTTCTCTCTGAAGACCTGGAACTAATTATATCGGGGCCCATACCCGGGCATCATGTTTATACGGCGCGCTTTATTGAGACTATGGCCGATTCTTCCTGGATGGTGTTGGTATTCGGGTTCCCTATTTTTGTAGCGTACGGCACGGTGTTTTCTGCTACATGGGGTTTTTACGCGCTGAGCTTCATCGGCTTCCTGTGCCTGCTCGTGATGGCAACCGCACTGGGGATATTTGTGGTTCAGGCACTTGTGAGGGTTTTCCCGGTGCGACGCCTGAGAGATCTGTTCGTCCTTGTGGGCATACTGATTTTCGTGGGAGTCTATCTCTTGTTCCGAATGGTGCGTCCCGAGGAGTTTCTCAATCCGGAGGGATTTGCGTCGGTAACGGATTACCTTTCCATCATGTCGGAGCCCGCTTCCGTCTGGCTCCCTACCACATGGATGATGCTCACGCTCAAACCGTACATCACGGGATTCGGTTACGAGGAGATTCCGGTCTTCCTGGGTCTTCTAGTCCTGGGGGCCGCTATGGTTTACCGACTCGTGGGCCACGTTCATGAAGCGGGGCACGTCTCCGGGTATTCCAAGGCAATGGAATCCAAAGGCGCTCGCCTGTCCAAGAGTCGCTTCATAGTTGTGATGGGAAGAGTCTTGAGCCGGTTTTTTGAAGTCCCTACCGTGCGATTGATTGTGAAGGAAACCCTGCTCATGGCCCGGGATTGGGGACGACTCAGCCAGTTGCTGCTCCTTTTGGCCCTCATCGTGGTGTACCTTTACAATTTCAGTGTTTTACCTTCGTTGGATTCCCCAATGCTCTCCTTTTTCTTCAAGAATATCATCGGCTTCATTAACATTGGTCTGGCAGGATTCGTGCTGTCTTCGCTCGGTGTAAGATTCCTGTTCCCCGCTATCTCTTCAGAGGGTCGTGCTTTCTGGATTCTCAAAGGCTCGCCTGTGAGGTTGAGAAAGGTGCTCTGGGTGAAATTCTTTTTCTATCTTACGCCTATGCTCGCGCTCGGACTATTCCTTGTAATAATGACCAACAAGATACTGGAGTTGGGCGTTTTCATGTCTGTGATTTCCACGATCACCTTGGGCTTCTTGACCACCGGGTTAACCTCTCTATCCATAGGGATGGGCGTTATTCACGCGGATCTCAAGGAAGTGGATCCGAGCAGAGCCTTCACCGGGTTTGGAGGGCTTCTTACCATGATATACGGCGGCCTCGCGGTGGCCACTGTAGTACTGTTGGAAGCATTCCCGGTCTATCGTTTCCTTACAGCCGAGTTCTACAGCCGCAACCTGGGAAGGCTCGACTATCTGATCATGGGCGTCTGTTTCGCGCTCGCGCTGGCCGTGGCCCTATACCTGATAATCCAGCCTTTGCGCGCCGGCCTCAATAAGATCGAACAGCTGGAGATTTGAACCGGTGCAAACGGTTCATCGGACAACCCCGGCATCAGCAGGGTCATACCAACTCTCTTGCGATGATAGTTCCTATGAAAGTCCTGTGGAAAAACCACCCCTTTGCGGGTCAACGTATGGGGTGGTTTGGAGGGGAGATGAGTCTCCCCTCCAAGTCCATGCGCAGCGTGCGCGCTCTTCGAGCACCCTGTCCGAGGCGAAGCCACGGACTGGTGAACAACGGAAAGGACTTTCATGTTTTGTTGTGCCTCTGTTTCTAGGCATGTAAGTTGGCATCACAGCCTGCTCCCCCAATGACACGACAAACCGGGACTCGGTCCCGCAAAATGAACCGGACAGGAAGACAATACGATGTTGAGACGAGATGTGACGTTCACCTGCGGTGAAATAGCACTGGAAGGTATTCTTGAAATTCCTGCAGCCGCGGACGGACCCTGCCCTGCCGCTGTTGTATGTCATCCCCACCCGCTCTACGGCGGCAATATGCACAACAACGTGACTGAAGCGCTGGGGAAAGGACTTGTTGACCGGGGATTTGTCAGCCTGAGGTTCAATTTCAGAGGGACAGGGGGCAGCCGGGGCTCACACGGAGAGGGCATAAGCGAGCGTGACGACGTGGCGGCTGCTGTGGATTTCCTGCAAGGGCAGGAAGAAGTGGACTCAGAGCGTATGATCATTGCGGGCTATTCGTTCGGATGCTGGGTGGCCCTGGCCGCGGCAGCCGAGGATTCCCGACTGAAGAGGCTCATCGGAATATCGCCTCCAGTGGATATGTACGATTTCAGTTTCCTCAACCACGAAACAAGACCCAAGCTCCTGGTCGCGGGCGACAATGATTTTGTTTGCTCTGTGTCCGGATTCAAGAGACTCGGGGATGAGACCCCCGAACCCAAGCGAATCGTGACCATTCCCGGGACGGATCACTTCCATGGTGGCAGAGAAGATCTGCTGATCCGTGAAATGAACACGTTTCTGGATTCCTATCCGATAGACCGGACTTGAGCGCTCTGAAGACCGCATAGGTGCGGTGTCACACCGGACACTCAGATCCATGATGAGGTTCGCGTGGTAGGTCAGTCCCCGCGCTGCACCCTGAATGAAACGTGAGCTCGCACGCGCCAGACGTCGATCCTATCGTTGATCATCCTTACATCCTGTTCTGCGACCCCTATACGGGTGATGCCGTGAAGCGTCTTCTGTGCCTCTCCGATGATCTGTTTCATGGCGTCTTCCCATCCGTGCGGGGATTCGCCCACCAGTTCGATTATTTTGACCACCGCCATTCTCTTTGCCTCCTCGGTTGGAATCAGCCGGTCCCAAAGGCCCGTGCAAACGGGCTGTTCATTGCACAGAACCGGATCGGTGTCAAGCGTGGTTCCAGTGATCGGGGCCATTGCCCCGGACCGAGCGTGCAACCATTTCGGTCACCCGGGCCGCTTGAGATGGACAAATAAAATGAACCCCTTGTTCATCTGCGCCTATGCTGTTTTCCGGGGTTCTTTCAAGAGGGCACATGCGATGCGGAGACAGGTTAGGGCTTGAGGTATCGCTTTTTTTCGACTATTGTGTCGGATCGCCGAACCAAATGGGCTGACGGAGAATTTCTATGGGCTTTGCGTCACGATCGGTTTCGATCATAAGGTACCGGGTCCGGGGTGAGATGGAAGGATCGTTCTGGGACGCGGTGGACAGTGGAATAAAGAAAGGCGCGTTTCGGAATACTGAAACCGCAGGTGACATTGTCGCGGCGGGATGGGTTGCCATTGAGGACTTCACGGACAATGCCTTTGCCGGCGCGTCCTACCATCGAGCGAATTACGCGGCCCTCGCGCTTCGCATAGATTCGGTGAAGGTGCCCCCGCGAATATTGGAGATTCACCTGAAATCGGAAACCAAGAAGCTCCTGGAGCAAGGCGATCAGAAACGCTTGTCCTCGGGTCAGCGACGTGACTTGAAAGAGAGGCTGAGAGAAACCCTGAAGAGCCGTATCTTCCCATCCATACAGGTTTACGACCTCATGTGGGACACTTTGAAGGAGACGGTCTACTTTGGGAGCCTGGGCGTCAAGGCGCGTGAGCGATTCGAGGATCACTTCAAAAAGAGCTTTGGATTGACACTTCGGCCGATCGTTCCGTACATCCGAGCGGAAGATCTGCTCAAAGACGAATCGGAGAAAAGAGCACTGGAGAACCTGAAGCCGTCGTCATTTGTTGCTTGATCGCAGCGGTTTCCGATTCCCGTACACCTGACACTTGAGGATATGATCCTATGGATTTTCTGGACATACTTCGTGAAAAGGCCTTTCTCGGTAGGGAATTCCTTACGTGGCTGTGGTTTAAATCCGATCAATTGGGCGGTCTCATCGAGATCCCGGGAAAGAGAACCATTGAAGTGATCTTCCTTGACCAAATGACGCTCGACTTGTCGGACTCGGAATCTCCCCAGACCGTAGCGCTGAAGGGTGAACAATCAGAGCTTCGGGAAGGCATGGCCGCGCTCAAGGAGGGGAAAAAGATCGAGGAAGCCCGCATACGGATTCGTCCCTCCGATGAAGACTTCACAATGGTGCTGAAGGGGACATGGTTCGCGTTCGGTTCCTTCAGGACCCCCCCCGTACTCCCGCCGCAAGATGCTGAATCCGAACAGGATGCCGAAGGAGCGTTCCTGGAAAAAACTTACCTGATCGAACAAGGGATGGACGCGGTAGACGACCTGTTTGAATATTTCCTGAAGCTGAGGATATCCGACCAGTGGGAACTCCAGGAGGTCTCCGGAATCCGCAACTGGATCGAGAATTCAGGGGCCTGATACGAAGAATTCGAGAGCCGCCTTCGCAGACACGAGGCAAAGGAACGCGAAGAGAAGAGATATTTGCCACAGAGGCCACAGAGAGCACAGAGACTCTGAGAAGATATCTTCTCTGTGCTCTCTGTGGCCCAATATTCTTATTCTTTCTGCTCTGCGTCTCTGTGTCTCTGTGGTTCAACATTCTTGCTCTTCTCTTCTCTTCTCTTCTCTGTGCCACGGTGTCAAGGGTGGGCAACGGCCGGTTCCATTACGGCCTGTGTGAGTCCCTCAACGACTTTGGTGAACCGTGTCCATTCCAGTTTGTCCGGCGTATCCTGTGGTGTGTGGTAGTGCTCATATGTCATGAAGGCAGTGTCCGTAACCATGACCGCGCTGTGACCGACGCGCTGGAAGGAAGAGTGGTCCGAATCCAATCCCTGTACAACGGACGGAGCCGCCGGCCCTTCGGAAGGGACCTCAGCGTACCGGCGAAAAGCGCCCATGTTGGGGTCGGCCCCGGGAATCTCCTGTAAGCCTTCAGTTTCGCGGGGCAGATCCTCTCGTCGCGTGTGTCATTGCGAGGAGTGAAACGACGAAGCAATCCCCATACCCGGCGCGCCGGAGATTGCTTCGCTGCGCTCGCTATGACATCCTGCCATTGCCCCCGCGTAAGTGAATGGTTACAATCTCCTGTGGACACCACTTGCCGCCTGGGCCATTTTCTGCTATAATCAGCATAAGTTGTGAGAAGACCGTAAGGTGGATTCGAGCATGAAAGGAAAACTCATAAGATCCCTTTTCGCGGCCATCATTGTGACGGTCGTGCTCACCCTGTCGGCCTTTGCAGGACCTAGCGGAAGATCTGGTCCTCCTGCCTTGGACGCCAGTCTCATGGCATTCAAGGAGATTGGGATCTGGTATTTCTTGTGCGTGGCCCCCGAGTACCCATGCCGCATTCCTCCCCATTATCAGACTTATGGGCCTCCTCCGCCACCGTGTGCTCCTCCCCCATGCGGACCTCCGCCATGTGGCCCGCCGGCGCTACCGGCGCACTGACCCGAATAGAAAACACGACCGCGGATGTGTCGGACCAGGGGGAATTGTTCAAAAGGCGCAGTACATTCTCAGCAATCCCTTCAAGAGATGCCCCGATTGGCAAGAGTACCCTTGGGTGGGATTTGGTTCCTGTTTGTCAGGGACCGGCATTCTGTAGGGATTTGCAGCGGGTTCCGGAACGGTAAGGTTGGACGTGGCCACGAAGCCGGGATCTGCGCGAGAAAAAGCGGTTGACTTTCATCTGTATGAATAATAAGCTAACCGTACTTTCGCAAGGGAAGTCGCGGGTACAGATGCAACAGTCTGAAATAACACGCCTCCAAAAACACTGGTCGTTGCCGGTACTGCACATGCTCACCGTGGGGTTCTTGACCTTGTCTGTGGGCGCGGCCTGTGCGCAGAGCCCTTTTTCTGTGCGGTTCTCTCCCGGCCCACCCGCAAACAGGGCCCTTGAAGCCGATTTGCCGGGGATTACCGACAGGGGCTCTCCCTTCTTGTTTCCGCCTGTTTTCAGGGGTGAAGTCCGGGTACGGCCGCTCTTCATTGGAATGGGCGGCGAAGTGGAAAATCGAGAGACCGGCGCGCGGTTGGATGTTCGTTCCGACTTGGGCTACGAAGACCGGGGAACAATAGTGGAGGGAATGGTCAGGGCCCAGTTCAGCCGAGTGTCCCTGAGAGTTCACAAAGATATGTATCTCAGGACGTTGGAGGGCACGGTCAGCCGCCTGGATTGGCCTGAGGTTCGGCTTGGCATGGATCTGGACCTTGCTGACAGCTATCGTCTCCGGTTCGGTCTAAACATGGACTGGTACATGGACAGCCCGAGGTTTAGTCTCGGGTCTTCTCAAATAGGAAATTTCGCGGTGGACTGGCCGCGCCCTGTGACCGTGGGTATCCATGCCCGATTCAATACCCCGAATTTTGGGGCAATGTCCGGTTCCTTTGAGAGCCGATTCAGAACTTCCCTGCTCACCGAGGTCCGAATGCACGAAGTGGATCTGGCCGCGGGATTGACCACTCCTCAAACGGTGATAGGAACTGTGGGACTGCGTGCCGGATGGCGCTACACCTCCATGGAATACAGCATCCCCCGATGGCAAATGGACCTGCGATGGTCCAGTGTTTTCTTAGAACTGATTCACAATTACTAACCAGCAGACACGTAAGCCCCCTGCTCTGCCGGGGTGACTCACCAAGGTTTGACCGTGCGCTACAGTACTGCCCGGAGATCCTTTGGGCAGAATCAACAGAAAAGCCGGCGGTTCAATGACAATCGCATGCCCCTACGTCGTCACCCCGGCGAACCCCGGATCGGTGTCCGGGGCAGGCTCTGGAATGACGAAGATGAGAGAGCATCGTCATGTCTTATACCAATGCGCAATCAAGAGAGTGAGATAGGTTTCTTGGGTGGCACTGCCGGCTTGCCCAGCAGTGCTCTTTATCACTTGTTTGAACGCGCATTGGTATTGAGTCAACGTAATGGTTCACCGGGCTTGAAGCGGTTCTGCGCCCGGTGAGAATGGAGGGGGCGACTCATCTCCCCCTCCAAACCTCCCCCATACGTAATTCCGGGAGCTTGTACGGTTCGCGGTGAACGGTTACAAGTTAACGCCGATGGGGTTGGGGGGATTTCTGCCTTCCGGCTTTGAGCCATAGGTTCCGTCTTTGAACGCGCATTGGTTTCACTCCTCGCAATGACGGGAAGGTAAAGTGTCATTGCGATGCGCACACCACGACGGGTTGCCCAAACCGGCGGTTGTCCTTGTTTGCCGGTTAAAAGAGATTCACGAATTCTACGGCATTTCTCACGGTGCCCAAGTACTGATCTACGAACAACTCGATATCTCGAATATATGTCTTGGGAACGTAGACCACGTCGTACGGTTTCACGAGAATGGTGGAGGACATGTCCCCCACGTCCAGCATTCTCTTTAGATCCAGGCGACGCGCGATAGGTTTGCCGTGAATGTTCTTGGAAATGAGAATGACGCTGGTGAGATCGGCAGTGTCCGACAGGTGACCTCCGGCGGAGGCGACAGCGTGGGCCACGGTGATAGGCTGGTCAAGATCGTAAGCTCCGGGGGACCCGACCTGTCCGAGCACGTAGAACTTGCGGGACCTTGCCTCTCTGAGAGACAGTGAAACTACAACGCCCTTCAGCACATGGCGGCGGTAGAGTCGGTTGGCGGTGCGCTCCACGGCCCTCACGGTTTGTCCTCCGGCCAGGATTCTTTGCTCCAACAATGGAAGATCAATGGTCCCGTCCGGATTAACCAATATAAGGTTGAGACCGGAGGCTGTTCCCCATGCCTTCAACGACTCAGCCAGTTGGTCTATCCGTCTGTAGAATTTGGTCACTGAGACCGTAACCAGCTTGTATTCGGTCAGCTTGGCAGACAGGCCGTTCTCCCTGAATATATTGGCTTTCCTGTATCTTCGCTCCAGTTCCACGGACAGTTGCGGGGGCGTCATCCCGCGCGCCTTTACGTCTCCTATGCCCGGTAGAGTTATCATGCCGTCAGGCCGAACAATGACGTCTCGGTTCAGCTCGGGATCGAGGATAAATTCGATCGTAAGTTCGTCTCGAGTATCTATGGCGTAGGTTCCCGCGGGAGCCGCCCAATCGGTCTGGTAGTTGATCTGAAGACGGTCGGCAGGACCAAGCCGATAGTTCCGGCAGACAATGTCAAAGGCCTGAGCAATGTCTTCGATTTGCAGGCTCTTCGTAGGCCCGGGGGAAGGTCTGAACGGCGAGGGGACCAAACCCATGCACCCACCGACAAACAGTGGAAGCAGGACAGCGAACAGGCACATGAGCTTTCTGAGAAATTTCATTTGTGATGACAGGTGCGCAGCTAACCTCAGAGATCCCATCAAGTTAGCAACGTTACATACCAGGAAATCTGATGATTTGCAAGACAATTTCACGGCAGCCGTGTAACCAATCACTTACGCGGGGGCGCCGGCAGGATGTCATTGCGAGCGCAGCGAAGCAATCTCCTTCTCGCCAGGCATGGAGATTGCTTCGTCGTTTCACTCCTCGCAATGACATGATCGATGAGAATATTTGCCCCGTGAAACTGAATGATTACGCAGCCGCGATCCTGTGGTGGGAAGTCGTCCTTGACAATTCCCGTAAAACTAGGTATAAGACTGCCAAATATACTAAGGTGAGTTAGATATGAGACGCAACTTCTTAATATTCATGATCATCGTGGTGGTATCTATATCGGGAAACGCTCATGCGTTCGGATTGCTCAAATTTCTCTGGGACGGTTTTTCAAATCAGTTGGGACTTGATCGGGGGCCCATTCCAAAGGTCATGGCCCCCCCCTGTCTCTCCAAATGCGACACGTACCGAAGTCGGCTACCCAACCACGTGTATCGGCCGAGCTTTCATCTGCAAGCGGAAGGTTATTGACGCGGAGCAGTGTCATACCAACCATCTCCCTTAATAAGGGACAACGAACTACGAAGATCTTGGGGCAGCTTGTCCGTGGCTTCGCCCC
>CAZGNL010000128.1:0-15649 GCA_964527475.1 uncultured Syntrophaceae bacterium | reverse complement strand
CCCTCCATTCTCACCGGGCGCAGAACCGCTTCAAGCCCGGTGAACCATTACGAGTAATCGTAGAACCCTTTGCCTGACTTGCGTCCCAGGTTCCCGGCCCGGACCATTTTCCGCAGCAGCGTTGGGGGTCTGTATTTGGAATCACCGAATTCTTCGTACAGGTGCTGCTGAACGCTGAGCATGGTGTCCAGTCCGACAAGGTCCGCCAGGGCAAGAGGGCCTATGGGATGATTGGCCCCGAGCTTCATGCCGTCGTCAATTTCCTCCGGTGTCGCCAGGTCTTCCTGAAGCACAAAGATCGCCTCGGTGATCATGGGCACAAGGATGCGGTTGACCACAAACCCGGGCGCTTCCTTTACCTCAATTCCGGTCTTGCCGAGCTTCCCAGTGAGGTCTTTGATCGTTGCGACCGTCTCATCGGACGTGGCAAATCCCCGGATGATTTCTACCAGCTTCATTACAGGCACCGGATTGAAGAAGTGCATACCCACGAAGCGATCGGGCCTCGAAGTCGCTGAGGCCATCTCGGTAATGCTGAGGCCGGATGTGTTGGTGGCAAAGATAGCGGAATCCTTGGCAGAAGCGTCGAGTTCCTTGTAAACCTCCTTCTTGAGGTCCATCCTCTCGATTATGGCTTCGATAATGACGTCAGCGTCTTTAGCCAGTTCTTCCAGTGACAGAGTTCCCTTGATCCGCCCTCGAATGGCCGCGGCTTCACCCGCGTCGATCTTGCCTTTGCCGGCCATCCGTTCCAGATTCTTATCGATTGTGCCGAGCCCCTTGTCCACAAAGGGCTGTTCAATGTCCCTGAGAGTGACTTCATATCCTGCCTGAGCCGCCACCTGGGCGATGCCCGCGCCCATCAAACCAGCGCCGATCACACCTATCTTTTTGATTTCCATACTTTATTCTCCTTGAATCAGGGAATGAAATAGATCGCTCGATCCTGATGTGCATGGTCCGTGACAATCAACCGGAAAAGACCGCAAAACACATCTGGTAATCATTACCAGAGAGCCCGGCAATGATCAAGGGGCGCGGCGGGAAGCTTTACTGGATCAGGAGAACCTGTTAATCTATTACGTTTTCAGTGAGCATCACCGTTGCGGAGTCATTAATGGTCAATGCCGATTCAACACTGAGCAAACTCAGGGAAGAAGAAAGAGAGGTCCGTAGGAACCTCATCATTGACGCGGCCATGCGGCTGTTTGCCGGCAAGACCTTTGACCAGGTAGGCATGCGTGACATCGCTGCCGAGGCGGGGATCTCCCCCGCGTCTATCTATCGTTATTTCGCGGATCGTGATGAGCTTCTTCTTGAAGCGCTCTTGCGAGAGACCAAGGCTATTGAACAAGGATTGCGCGGCATCTCGGGCGAGAATGCAAATTCTTCAGTGGAACAATTCGCTGACAATTTTGTTGATTACCTGCTGGAACACGGACCCTTTTTTCAGATGATGACGCACTTCATGATCGGGGGCGGGATTCGAGAAAGCGCTTTGGAACGATTGAACGATTCGGTGCGGAAAATCCTGGATGTTTTCGACGAAATGTTCAAAAATATTGGGGCTGAAGGGAACGTGCGTTTGATTTCTCACGCGTTCTTCGCGAGCCTCAACGGGATCTTGATCACCTTCTGGAACTACCCCGGCCGTGACGCGGAAGAGACCAGGAAACACATTCATAGGGTAGCCGGCATCATCGCGAAGATCTTCAAGAAAGCAGTGACGTGAGAGCGGTCCAACCATCGTCCCACGCCGAGCTGAAACTTAACCGCGTGAAATGAACCACAGAGGCACAGAGGACACAGAGAAGAGCAAGAAGTCGACCTAAAGGCAGACCTACCCGGACATCGAATCGTTCCAGGTATAGTAGTTCTCAAAATTAAACGCGAAATGAAACGATGGTCTTCGTGTTTCTTGATGCGATGGGTGGTACGGTTTCTCAGCTTTTTCCATGAAAAGCTGAGAAACCGTACCATTCCTCGAAGCCCAAACCCACTCTCGGATTGACCCGCACATGCTACGCCCTATGCGGCCCAGTGAGCCTGCGAACGAAGGCCGTTTCGATAGGAGTTTTCTGCGGGGGTCCGGGGGCGGTCTTTTGCAAAAGAGAGCCCCCTCATTCCGTGAAAACTTCCGAGAACTGCTATAAGGGCGCCGCTGGGCACGTGGACCGGCAAGATGCCGGTCCTACTGTGGAAACTGCTCTCCAGCTTGCCATATGAGGAACGGCCATGCCTATACTGGTTCTGAAAATTAATCGCGGATTGAGCTTTGGGCGCCACTGCCGGCTTGCCCAGCAGTGCCGCCCAAGAACTGATGCGCACTTGTTTGAAGGCGCATTCGCATAGAACCAAATCTCGGCTGGAGTCCAGCCCGGCTCCGATCAGTCATCAATCAATTCGCAGCGCAGGACGGTGACCGCGTTTCCCCCAATGTGTACACGTTCGTCGGCCACACGAACATGCACCGTGCCGCCACGCTCGGAAGCCTGGTACGCGGTGAACTCTTTCTTGCCCAATCTTGCGCTCCAGAACGGGCCAAGGCAGCAATGAGCCGATCCCGTAACCGGGTCTTCATCAATGCCCGCGGCAGGGGCGAAGAATCGTGAGACAAAGTCATAGCCCGGAGAATCGGCAAGGCTCGTGACTATGACGCCTCTGACCGCCAAGGTCTTCAGCAGGGCCAAATCAGGTTTGAGTTCTCGTACCATTTCCTCGGAATCGATTTCCACAAGATAATCAAACTCACTCTTTCCTACGTATGTGGGAATCAGACCCAGAGCTTCGCCAAGCGCGGGAGGAGCGGTTACAGGCTCATCCGGAGTGGCCGGAAAATCCATTTCGATCCTGTCTTGGGTTCGCACGGCTGTCAAGAGGCCGCTGCGGGTGTGAAAACGCGCCTGTTCCTGGGGACTTAATAAATCGGTCTCCCACAGAATGTGTGCGCTCGCCAGCGTGCCGTGCCCGCACAGGTCCACTTCAATACTTGGAGTGAACCAACGCAGATCAAAGCCGTCCTCTTGTTTGCACAGGAACGCGGTTTCGGGGAGATTCATTTCTCGCGCCACGTTCTGCATCCAGGCTTCATCGCGGGGCCCCGGAAGAATACAAACCCCGGCCGGGTTGCCTGAAAACGGCTCATCCGTGAAAGCGTCAACCTGAAAGATTTGTAGTCCCATTGTGTCGGTACCCGTGAAAGATCTATTCAAACTCGAACTTCACGGTGACGCGACACTCCTTCCCCTGGAATTTCAAACAGCGACTGAGATCAGGGGTCCGGGTATATTTCACACCCATTGCGTCGAACCATCCTTCCGTCCGCTCGAAGATTCCGCACTCGTAATCGGGAAGGACTCCCGTTTGCTCCATGCCCGCGTGCGCGAAGCAGTGGTCAACGTCGGTCACGATCGTGTCATTCCCGGGATAACTGACCCGAAAATCGATGAACTCGGGTACGAAGATCCGTTGCGCGGCTTCAAAATGTTCCTGCAATTCGTCCATGTTTCGGGGCGGTGACACGCCCACCATCTTCATGAACCGCTTATACTCGATCGTACCCAGCTTTCTACACACTCTGAGGTTCATGGGACTGGCCTCCGACATTCCGAACCTCTTGGCCACGTCGCCGAACCAGAGCGCGTCGTGCGTCATCCAATTCTTAACCAGTATGCTCCACAACTCGTCTCGGGTTAGTGTCCTCAATGTCATGATATTTCCTCATGTCCCACGTGGGATGTTCAGCCATTTCCAGACCAGGATACGTTAAACGGTGGCTGGGGCCGGCCCCTGTCGCCTCCTATGCCCACACAGACGGCAATGACATCCTTTCCTCGCTCACAATCGGGGCTTTTCCCACTTCCTTCAGAGCCAGCTCCTGGTATGTTCTGAGAAACGTGTCGCAAAAGGTCTCCCATTGGGCTGCTCGATCCATTGAATCAGGGTCCATCCGGAGGAACGGAGGATCGTCGAGAAAGGAATTCAAGGTGTTTGCCAAATCATTCACCATATCCTGCGAGGTGCCATCGAGCAGGTTTTCCACGAATTCCCTCGGATCGTACCAGTCCCGCACACGGAGGATATCTCGGAAAACCTGCATCAGAAGAACGTTCTTCGGCCCTTCCCAGAGTTCATTGACCGTGGAGTCCCGAAAAAATCTCGGCAGGGAAGAGAAATCCTCGATCACGCCATGTCCCCCGAACGTGGAGATGGCTTTGCGTATCACATCGACAGTTTCATATGCAGTGGTGAGCTTCTGCATTATGACCAGTTCTCTTAGATTGAATCGGAGCTTCTGCTGTTCCAGGGGTTCATCGGACGCTAGTCCCGGCTGAAGCTTGGCACCAAGTCGAACATACAGGTCGTAGATTTTGAAAGCGCCCGCGGTTGTTCGCTGAGCAGCGTCTATCAGGCCTCTCACTTGCCCCGCGGCCAGCGGATACTGAGCGATTTTGCTGCCGAACACGTCTCGAAATTCGCTGTACAGCATGGCCTCACGGGCCGCGCGCAGCATGCCCGCTCCTGAAGTCCTTCCCACGGTTATTCGAGACAGTGCCAGCACAATCCCGACCGCGTTGGCCACTCCTCTGTTAGTGGGGCCCACCGCGTATGCTATTGCTCCGTCATAATCGACCTCCGCGGTCGGGACTTCCACGGTTCCCATTTTCCATTTGATGCGATTGATGCGGTACCCGTTCCTGATCTCCTTTTCCTTGTTTCCGGGAAGCCAGGCCGGCACAACAAAGGTCCCCACGTCTTCACTACCTGTCACCTTCGCGGTCAATACCGAGTAATCCGAGTGAATCGCGGAGCAGAAAAACTTGTTTCCGTAAACCCTATAGTGATCACCGTCGGGCACGGCCTCGATCAGGTTGGAAGGGATGTCCGACCCTCCCTGGGCTTCTGACATGAACTGAGCGCCCACACCGAATTCGCCGTCTATGCCTTCCTTGCAGTGTTGAAGGATAGTGTCCAATTCCGGGTGCCTTTGATCGGGAAACTTCTCGATAAGGGCTATGAGTCCCTCAGTGCAAGCCAGCGGACAAGAGACACCTGTAGTTCCGACCTGGTCTACCAGGAACCGCTTGGTGAACGATTCCCAAAGAGATGTCTTGGCTGAATAGAGAGCCTCGCCGAAGATTTCCTCTTGCAGGATCTTGGCCTCAAGGGGAAAGACAATCCGATCAATCCGATGCCGGTGCGCGTCATAGTGCTCCAGGTAGGGACGCAAATCAGGACGAGCAACATGATCTGCCAGATCCCGCCACCTGAAAGATGCCTTCGACGACATAGCGAGCAGTTTTTCATTGAGCTCAGGCCATTCGCTTCCCGAATAGTGCCGGACCACTTTCTGTAGAAAGGGGTCATCGGCATAGAAATCAAAGGCCTTAAGTTGTTCGAGAAACGCGTCAAATGAATAGGGGTTGTCCCGATCCGGTAGACTCATGGTGATTCCCTCCTTTTGCGTAAGAGCGCGGACCCAAGTCGGTCGTGGGTTCTATAGACCCATTCTTAGGATACAGTGAACGATGTTCCGTGTCAAGAACATTGTTCATGTGGGTGGCAAACAATACCACCACGCCCCTGGGACATCGTTTCGTAATTGTTTTCCCATTAGGGATCTAGGTTCAAGGCCTCCCCGGCGCGCTCCCTTGGCCCTGACTATTGTCCATTCCGGCGAACGGTCGGCTTGCCGGGATCATAGACCGCTTCCACTTTTTCGATGAGCTTCAGAGATGTGTCAAGCGTCTTCAGGTCCGGATATATCTTGCCATCGGATCCGGCCACATGGCCGTGCCCAATGATTCCGGCCTTGCTCCGCGAGATTTGGTCTCCAACCACAAGGTCTCCTCGCCAGACGACCGATGGTTGGCCTCGGTACCAGCTGTATCTGTGGTGGTCGTTCTTGTCAAAGCTCTTATTGACCTCTACATAATAGAAATATTTTCCCGGGTTGAGAGATTTGTTCGGCTTCCAAGTCCAAACGAACTTCCCCGCTTTGGGTGTAGCTGACGTGATTGCATCGGGGAGCGGTTTGTCCTTTGGGGGATAGAAGTTTCCCCCTGCATAGTCAACACCCCTCTTATGCGCCCAAACGGGCAGAACGCTCAAACGTGATCCCCCCCACAGGTCGTCCAACCCGCCGCCGCGGTTTCCCAGCCCCTTTTTTGCGATCTTGTTGGTCACACAAACCGTATCCACAAACGCGCCTTGTTCATCGGTCAGCCAGATAGCGATCTGGCACTTCTTGTTGGACAAAACCATGCTGAAGGAGAATGCTTGCCGAGCATTCTTCGGTTCAGCCGAAGGCTGACTCCCCAAAGGAATCAGCGCGGACAAAAGGCCACCGGCACACAGAATGATCACCCATCGAACAACACTTCTCGGCATGGAAATCCTCCTTTAGCTTGCTCACACATGGCACATTCTTGAAAGCGCATTCCCACAAAATGATCACTCTAAGATCGTCCACGTGTCGGCGATGACCGACTATCCAAGAGGGCGCAGCATGCGGCGCGCCGTAGGTGCGGGACCCGCGACTTTGCGGACATTTTCATGCTTCGGTGCGCCTCGATCTTGCGGCATGAGCATTCCTATTAAAGTCCTCCTTGTTCGCTAAGGGTCCGTCACAGAATAACCCTTGCAACTGACAGGTACTGCATCCTTGCAATCAAGAGGGCGACGCATGCGTAGCCCCTACCTCCTTGGCCCGCGCGGTTGGCCCAATCTCCGGGGGCCATCGTGCCCCGATGCGCCTTCGGCCGCCGGCAGACTTATTTCGTGACGGGCCCTAAGGGGCCGGCCCTCCCCGGTGAACTCCTATCCTTTCTTGCGCCACTTTTCCATTGCTTTCCTTGCCAGCGCGTCCACTTTCTCATTCTCCGTGTGGTTGGCGTGGCCTCGCACCCACTGCCAGTTTACTTTGTGCCGGGACGCGGCTTCGTCCAGACGACGCCACAGGTCCGCGTTCTTTACCGGCTTCTTGTCCACGGTCTGCCAACCCCTCTGTTTCCATTTCTTGATCCATTGGGTGATGCCCTTCATCATGTACTGGGAATCGGTTGTCAGGCTGACCGTGCACGAGCGAGTGAGGCTCTCCAGGGCCATGAGCGCCGCGGTCATTTCCATGCGGTTGTTGGTTGTCCAGGCCTCGCCACCGGTGAGGGCCTTCTCAATACCGTTATATCGCAGCAGAGCGGCCCAGCCCCCGGGCCCCGGGTTCCCGCTGCATGCTCCGTCAGTAAAAATCTCCACAACATTTGACAAGGTTCATACTCCTGTGCCTGATTATGGCGCGTGATGGCTGTCGGCTCCTCGCTGGTTCCCCTTGGGTTTGGTTCGCGCACGTACACACTTGAATTCACACACTAATTGTGAATTCGCGTCATTCCTGCCGTTCACGTTGGCAGGACCTGGATCAACACTCTTCGTGACCGAGGACCGTCAAATTCACAAAAGAAAATCCCTTGCCAGGTACCGAGAACAGGCGCGCCTCCCGATACGATCAAATGCGCCGAGCTTCCCATGAGGGAGCTTTTGATATGCGCGTCGGAATTGCCTTCGGCATGTTTGTACCCATCTTGATAGGGGACGAGCCGGTTGAGCTTTGCGATTATGTCCTCCACCACGGACGGATCAGCCGCCTCGTTGATGGTGATTCCCGCTGTGGTGTGGGATACGTAGACCACGGCCGCGCCCTCCTTTACACCACTCTTTGCGATGGCCTGCCTGACCTGTGAGGTGATTTCCACAAACTCGATCCTGGATCGGGTCTTTACCTGTATTGACTCCATTGAATCGCTCCGCTTCGGTTAAAAACATATTCTGCCGGAACAGCTGGAACGCGGTCCTTTAACGTAACCGTTCACCGTGAACCGTACAAGCTCCCGGAATTACGCATGGGGGGAGGTTTGGAGCGCAGAACCGCTTCAAGCCCGGTGAACCATTACCTTTTAACTATCGAAAAGCGCTTCCACAAAGTCGCCTGCGTTGAAATCGCGTAGATCATCCATCTTTTCGCCAATACCAATGTAGCGCACGGGGAATTTCAGCTCATTGGCAATCCCCAACAGCACTCCGCCCTTTGATGTGCCGTCCAGCTTGGTCAGCGCGATTCCGGTCACCGAAATGGCCTCATTGAAGGTTCGGGCCTGCATGATAGCGTTTTGGCCCGTTGAAGCATCTATGACCAGAAGGGTTTCGTGCGGCGCGCCGCGAATCTTCCTACCGAGCGTGCGGTTGATCTTTTTCAGCTGCTCCATAAGAGGAGCCCGCGTGTGAAGCCTCCCCGCAGTGTCCACCAGCACCAGGTCCACATCCTCATTGACGGCTCGTTCCATAGCCTCGAAGGCCACAGATGAAGGATCCGCTTTCTCCTTGCCTTTGACCACCGGGCAACCTATCCGCTCACCCCAGATTTCAAGCTGTTCCACGGCCGCGGCTCGGAAAGTATCACCCGCCACCAAAAGGACCTTTCGCCCCGCTGCCTGGTGTCGAGCCGCAATCTTAGCCATTGTCGTGGTTTTACCGGAACCGTTCACACCAACAACAATGATCACGAAAGGTTCGGATCTGTAACCGACGTTGAGCGGCGCCTCCACCTCCGAGAGCATGTCCTTGATCAACCCCTTCAAGTGAGCCACGACCATTTCCGGATCCGAAAGTTCGCGCCGCTTCACCCGCTCCGTGACGCTGTCAAGCAGTTCATAAGCGGTCTTGACCCCAATGTCGGCTTTCACCAGAACCTCTTCCAGGCCCGAAAACAACTGCTCATTGAGCTGCTTCTTGCCCCCCAATAGAACGCCCAGATTCTCCACGAATCCTGATCGGGTCTTTGACAGTCCCTGCCTGAGCCTCAAAGCCGATCTCTTGTCATCCAGCGCACTTTCCGCCATGATTTCTTCATTGTCAGCGGATCCGGATGTTCCGGCCTGTTCTAAAGCGCTTTCTTCTCGGCTTCGCCCGGACGTATCGGGGTCGGAATCCGTGGGGGAGTGCTGTTCACCACCGCGGTCATCCTTTGCAAACAGACGGCCGATAAGGCCGGGTTTTTTGGGTCTTTTTTCCGTCATCGAATTCTCTCTCCGGCCGGCATGCTCCGGCTCCGTAATGGTTCACCGGGCTTGAAGCGGTTCTGCGCCCGGTGAGAATGGAGGGCCCACTCGACGTGGTGTCAATAGGTTCTCCACGATATATCCGTTCATCGACCAAGTAGGCCCATCCCTCGATATTCCCGTGTCCCCGTGCGAAGCATAAACCCAAAACTTTTCTCGAGGCACCCACGCCCGGCGGGCCGCTACGGACTACAAATGAAGCTCCGACACCAACCGGGTCGCAAATTGGCCCTACGCCCAGTAGCTCCCCCTCCAAACCTCCTCCATACGTAATTCCGGAGCCTGTACGGTTCACGGTGAACGGTTACCCGGCTCCTATATTACGCGTGCCCAACCCGGTTCCTCCCGGGTCGGGGGCGATTTTGGGAGTGTATCAGCGAAGGGGGGACGGGGTCAAAGAAATTTGTTCAAGCAAATTCTAGGAAATTGATTGAACTTATTGTGCTTGTTATGATATTGTTACATTACTGTCATCGAGGAGACGGCCGTGTTCACCAGATTCCGAAAAACCAGCATGATCATCCCCGTGGAATTGCACGAAAAGCTCACCCAGTCCTGTAGGCCCATGGACCACGAAACAGGGGAAATTGTTAGAGTTAAATCGCTCTCGCGTCACGATACACGTACCGGGAGACGCAGAATTAGATTGGGCGAGTACTATGTGGAGCGTGACGGGGATTTTGACAGCCGCGATGTCCTGAAAAAGGCATCGGGTTGCTGAACCGATTATGTGTCTTCCAGGAACGCTCATTTCCCTTTTGCGGAGCCTATGTTTCAACGCTTGCCTATCTATGGGATCCTATCGGCTGCTACACTCGCATTTGCGCTGACAGCGTCATCGGCCTATGCTTCCGCGGCGTACTCGCCAGGTTTCGACAGAGATCGTCGAGCTTTTGATCAGCTCTCCCGGGATTCCGCAAGCACCAGACACCAATGGCTCAGGCTGATCGAGTCTTTCCTGACCATCCACAAGACCGCCAAGGACCACCGAACACGTGTAGGAAGCCTCCGTTATGCGGGCAGGGCGTCGTTGGGGCTGTATCATTGCAACAGGAGACCCGAAGATCTGGACCGAGCCATCCGCTTATTCAAAGAATACAACCGGATCGTGACTCCTGCTCGCGCGGTTGGCACGAAAGCGGCCCGATCCAATGGGAATCCGCCCTGGACCGCAAAGGCGGCAACCGGGCCCGGAAGTCGGGAATCGAGTCGCGTGCGGGCGAGGGCTGCGTTCCGCGGACCGCGTACGGGTGTGAACAACGGAATCTTGAGTTCCACCGCGCTTGAGTATATTCTGCCTCGCAGAAATGGTCAAAACAGGAAGAGGGCGGTCAACCGGCGCTTCCCATCTGTTCATGCCCGAACGGGCAATCCCTACGTTCCGGATCAGGCCGAGCAAAGTCACGGGAACGAACATTGGCGGGGAAAGGGACTGTCTCTTCTTCCCTCCAAACCACCCCATACGCTGACCCGGAAAGGGGTGGTTTCTTCACGGGACTTTCATAGGAAGTTGCGTTCAAAGAAGTACAGTGTACAGGTGAGGGACCGAGTCTCAAAATCCCCCCTAACCCCCCTTTTTCAAAGGGGGGGACCGGCACCACCCCCCTTTAGCAAAGGGGGGCAGGGGGGATTTCTCCCATCCGGACTTGAGCCATATGTTTCCTCTCTGAAAGCGCATTGGTATGAAGTTACTTCACCGAATCCCGCGACGGATGAGCAGCCGGGCACGAAGTCGGCCGATCCCCGCGTCAAAACGCCTCATGGAGAACAGTCGGTTCCCGGCACCCGTGGCTTCAGTGCCCCCCGGCCAAAGGTCCGCGCCCCGATCAGAACCGCTTCCGTGATTCCGAACGCGGTGATGGCCCGACCCGGGAATCCAGGATCAACGGATGGTCTGTCAAAGCGGTTCCTCGTGGTGATAGACCCTGGACACGGAGGCAAGGACTCGGGCGCGGTTTCCAGGGACGGCCGGTTGAAAGAAAAGGACGTGACCCTGCGGATAGCCATGAGACTCAAGAAGCTGCTCAATACGCGTAATCGCAGAGTACGAGTGGTCCTGACGAGATCCGACGACAGGTTCCTCGCGTTGGAAGAACGCACCGCGCTTGCAAATGTTCTGAATGCCGACCTTTTCGTGTCCATACACTGCAACGCCGGCACTGATTCGGACTCCCGCGGCCTGGAAACCTACTACCTCAGCACCACAAGTTGTACAAAGGCGTTGGAGGTTGCCGCGCGGGAAAACAACATTCCGTTGGACCGAATGAGTGACCTTCAGGCTACGCTGCTGGATCTCACGATGCAATCCAAACGTAGTGAATCGGACAGATTGGCCAAGACCGTACATCGCCATTTGGTCCGTCGCCTGGCGCGCTTGCTCGGTCCAAACGGCGACAGGGGCGTAAAACGAGCGCCTTTCAATGTTCTGCTGGGGGCAAAGATGCCGTCCGTCCTGGTGGAGTGCGCGTTTATCAGCAATCCCGGAGAGGCTCGACGACTTCGGGACCCGAGGTACCTGAACATACTGGCCGACGGGATTGCAAGAGGCGCGGATTCTTACCTGAAGAGCCTTTATAATGTGGCTCAAAGGAAGCCTCGATAGTGGGCGGGCTGTAAAGGCTGTAATACGGTGACTTTTCGTTGAGGGTCAGCCGCGGACTACCATGAGATTCATATTCGCTGAACATGATCGTAATCGTCAAATCCGATTGATCAAAGAGAGCATTGCAGAGCACAGGATCGCCGGGACCGACGACCCCAAGAATTTCCGGATGCATTCGCTCTACGATCGTCTGTTGGAGCAGATGGGAGACCATCTTGTGCCTAATTGGGCCGATGAAATAGCCATAGTCGGCCAAGGAGGATATGGGCGCACCGAGATGAGCCCTTACTCGGACATCGACCTGCTGTTTCTTTGTCCTGACAATGCGCCTGAAGGGATTTTCAGCGGCATCCGTTCAATATTGTACTTGCTCTGGGACGCGGCGGTTGAATTGGGGCACTCGGTGCGCACAGTGGACCAATGCGAGGAAGAGGCGATAAACGATCTGGCGGTGCTCACCTCGCTGATGGACACAAGGCTGATCTGGGGGGATCACCGGATCTACCGAAAGCTGGAGGAAAGTCGTGAAGCGCTCATCTCTCGCACTGATCCCCTGGAGCTGTACCTGAGAATTCAAGGAGAGATCAACAAGTCCTGTGAGATGCACGGGGACACAATTTACCTTCTGGAACCAAATCTGAAAGAAGGCCCGGGGTCTTTGCGGTACATACAGCTCATTATGTGGCTCTCGCGGATGGTATTCGGCTATTCCGGAATTGAAGATCTTCACGACGCGGGCGCATGTGATCGCGCGGAGGTGGATCAGGTTAAGGAAGGCGTAAGCTTTCTGGCTGAAATTCGGACCCGGCTGCACCTGCTCTCCGGGAGGCGGGATGACAGACTCAGCTTTCAGGCACAGCCCGTTATTGCCAAGGAAATGGGATTCGTAGATCCGGCTGAAAGAATCAGCGCGGCAAGCTTTATGCGAGAGTATTACCGTCACGCAGCTACTATGGATTTCTTTGGAAGACGACTTCTAGCCCGGACAAGGCTCTCTCTGAGGCCGGATAGGGGAGTACGGGAAAAGCGACTAAAACTGGAGGGTCGGTTCTATGTGGAAGCGGGCGGAATAAATTACGAGGCGCCGGAGGAATTCGGCAAGGACCCGATGGATCTTTTAAACGCCTTCCTTCACGTTGCCCGGACGGGCTGCGATCCGGATATTCGGCTGGTCGATCTTCTGCAGGCCAATCTCGGGGTGGTGGACGGCGCGTTCATGGTGGATCCGCAGGCCAACAGTTTGTTCGTCCACATTCTCAGGTCATCTCAATCGGTTTACAAGGCCCTCAACGCCATGATGAAGATAGGCTTCCTGGAACGTTTCATCCGGGAGTTCGCCTGGGTCCGTTTCCTGCCTTCTTTCGACGCGATTCATCAGTATACGGTTGATCTGCACACGATGAAGGTTCTCGAGTACATAGACGTGTTTCGCCGCGCGACCGGCCCCTCCACGGATTTGTTGTTGCGTACGATCTGTTCACGGTTGGACAAGGTGGAACTGCTCTACCTGGCGGGTCTGTTTCACGACATAGGCAAAGGCCGTGGTTCCGGCCACGAGGTTCGAGGGGAGCAGATTACCAGGCAGATTCTGGTACGGCTCGGACTTCCCCGCGAGGATGTGGAAGACGTATGCTTCCTGATCCGCAACCATCTGGCTATGACCCAGATTGCGTTCAAAAAGGACCTACACGACGCGGCAGCGGTGCACCGATTTGCCGAGAACGTGATTCACAGGCGTCGCCTGGACTTACTGTTCCTGCTCACGCACGCGGACCTCAGAGCCACAGGACCGACCGCGTTCAATTCCTGGAGGCAAATGCTGCTGGAGGAGTTGTATTACCGGACTCTCGATGTATTGGAGGGAGTGGATGAAGCGGAAGATCTGGCAGGCTGGCTCAAGGAAATCCGAGAGGTCGTGCGAAAGCTCGTTCCTGACGAATATCGAGGTCCTGAACTCGATGAATTCCTTAACGAGGCTTCTTCCCGCTATCTCCTGGATTTCTATCCCGCGTTGATAGTTGAACACTATGTGACAATCAGGTCTTTTCTTGAAGCTCACGGGAAGAGCGTACTGGAACCGGTCGATGTGATCGTCAGCAAGGTGGATCATCACTACGAACCGGGCTACAGTTCCATAACCTTGATTACATCCGAGAGGCGCGGCCTATTCTTCAGGATTGCGGGCGTCATGTCGGCCGGTCGGATCAACATACTGGGCGCATGGACCCACACAATCGGAGACAACATCGTCATAGCCACATTCCATGTGAACGACATTCCCGAAGGGCCGCTGGATGATCCCATACGTTGGGAAAAGTTCAATGGGGATATCCGGGAAGTCCTTCGGGGCCGGCTCGATGTAGAGGAACTGGTGGCGTCGAAAAGGGCTTCGACCCGGTTCAGGCATCGTCGGCCGAGACATGCGGTTCCCGTGCAGATCGAAATAGACAACGCGGCATCCGATCGGGCCACGATAATCGAAGTTTCGGCCCAGGACAGGCCCGGCCTGCTCTATGATATCACTCGCCACATCTATTCCCAGGGGCTCAACATAATCCTTACCAAGATCACCACACAGGTGGATCAGGCCACGGACGTCTTCTACGTGACCGACGAGAGCGGCCGCAAGATACTCGATTTCGGACGTTTGGATCAGATCAGGGCAAGCCTGCGGGATAATTTGAAAGAAATGGAAAAGGACCTGCAAGACGACCAGACTTCAATTACGTCCTGAAGGGAGCCGAAACACTTGAATGGGAACCCCGGTAATCTGAAAACGAGTCATTCCGCGGGATCAATCGCTTTGGATCTTGCCGTATCAGGATACCTGGACCATCTCATCGTGGACCGGGGCCTGGCGAAGTTGACTGTGGAAGCGTACGGATCGGACCTGAAAGGTTTCTCGGAATTCCTCCTACAAAGAGGCATCCGGGCGCCGCGGAAAGTGACCCGAGAGGATATCCTGGTTTTCCTGGCTCGATTGGACCGTCAAGGACTTGGTCCCAGAACCAGGGCCCGGAAGACCTCTTGCATCAAGGGCTTCTTCCACTTTCTGATGGAGCGGAGCCAAATAGCGGAGGACCCGACGGAACAGATCGATTCCCCGCAGTTCCCCAAGAAGATACCCGAATACCTGGAGCCTGCCGAGGTGGAACGGCTTCTGGCGGCTGTGGACAAGTCAAAGCCCGAGGGAAGACGGAACGCGGCCATGTTGGAATTGGTCTACGCCAGTGGACTGAGGGTCTCGGAATTGGTGACAGTGGAATTGGACCGCATGGACCTGGAAATGGGATGCGTCATCGTGATGGGCAAGGGTTCAAAAGAACGGGTGGTGCCAATGGGATTGGCGGCCTCACGGGCCCTGATGGAGTACCTCGAAAAGTCTCGTCCCGCGTTGCTCGGTGGGAAACGTTGTGATGCCCTGTTTGTGACAAGACGCGGAGGCCCCATGACGCGACAGGCGTTCTGGAAGATTGTCAAAAAGACCGCTGTCGCGGGGAGAATCAGCAAGGAAATCTCGCCTCACACTCTGCGGCATTCTTTTGCCACCCATCTGGTGCAAAACGATGCGGACCTGCGGTCCGTCCAGATCATGCTGGGCCATGCGGACATCTCAACCACCGAGATTTACACCCACGTCGCGCAACATCGCCTCAAACAGATCCATTCCGCGATCCACCCAAGAGGGTGAACCCACCGCAGAAGATCCGCGTCCGGATGGCGCCCGCATCCCCGATACCAACTTATACCAATGCGCAATCAAGAGAGTGAGATAGGTTTCTTGGGTGCCACTGCCGGCTTGCCCAGCAGTGCTCTTTATCACATGTTTGATCGCTCTTTGGTATTATATCGGTTCTCAAAAGTAATCACGGGTTGACTCATTGGCGTGCCCCTTCTTTCTCGCTTCTTTCTCGAAAGACCGTAGCCCTGAAAG
>CAZGNL010000127.1:0-15820 GCA_964527475.1 uncultured Syntrophaceae bacterium | reverse complement strand
CCGGCTTGCCCAGCAGTGCTCTTTATCACTTGTTTGAACGCGCATTGGTATTAGTGCTGCGTTTCGTAAGTACGGTCGCGGTTTCCACTCAATGCTGTGTCCCCCAAGGGCTTGTTCACGACACTGCCGGAATTGCAACGGGCTTGGTTTGTAGGGTGACCCGCGGTCACCCGGGGGCAAGGTACGACAATCCTGCCGAGCACGAGCACTTTTGCCGGATCAGCCGTTCTCCCTTTGCAGGAGCATCTCGATCAATTTGTCGGCCCGGTCCACGAATAGGTCCGCGGATGCCGCGGCCTCTTCGGAGAATCCGGTGGAGTTCTGTTCCGACTCGGCGGGGAATTCCTTGGAGTCCAGCAAGAGAAACGGCACCGGGTCCGGTGAATGTTTCCGTGTAGCAAGTGGTGTGTGATGATCGGGCATCAGGAGGATTCTCCAGTGGTCAAACTGCACGAGACCTTTTAGAATTGGGCCCGCCACTTTCTTGTCAAAGTCCTCAATCGCTTTGATCTTGAGATCCAGTTTGCCCGCGTGAGACGTTTCATCCGGGGCCTCAACGTGTACGAACACGAAATCCTCGTCTTTTAGCGCATCCAGAGCCGCTTGGACCTTTCCCTCGTAATTTGTATCCAGGTAACCGGTGGCTCCCGGGACTACAATGGGTTCGAGTCCCGCGTATCGTCCTATTCCGCGCAGCAGATCCACTGCCGACACTACGGATCCGGTGATATTGAACCTCTCGGTGAGGGTCTTCATGCTGGGCGGCTTTCCTTGGCCCCAGGGCCAGACCGAGTTGGCCGGACCTTGCCCTCGCCGCAATCTGTCCTCGTTCACTGGATGGCTTTCAAGCGCTTTCCAGGACTCTATGATGACGCGGATCATCTTGTCCGCGCCCGCGCCGCTGGGGAATCGACTGCCGATAGGTTCTCCGAGGAAGTCATGAGGCGCATGGGTGACGCACCCGTCCGGTCCATTACCCCACACGAGCAGATGTCGATAGGATACCCCCGGGTAAAGGGCAAATCCAAAGGGTTCCAAGACCGGCTTCAAGGCATCCATCAGTACGTGGGCTTCCGCTGTAGTGATATGATCCGCGCTGTGATCGGCCATGACAGAATAGTTCCGATCCAGCTTCACCAGATTCAGACGAAAGGCCAAGTCATGCTCGGTCAGATCCACTCCCATGGAGGCTGCTTCAAGGGGGGCCCGCCCGCTGTAGATCTCGCCCGGTGAATACCCCATGATACTCAGGCCGGCCACATCACTGCCCGCGTCCATGCCTTCAGGCACAGTGCGAGTGAGTCCGAGGGTTCCAGCGTCAGCCATCTTGTCCATCCAGGGGGTTTCCGCGGCCTGCAAAGGCGTGCGATTACCCAGGTCGGGAATGGGTGAATCAGCCGCGCCGTCCGGTATCAGAATCACGTATTTTGTTTCAGAATCCGAGGACATTCAAAACCTTTTTCATTTCCGGTTCACAGGTGATCGGTTCCGGACACTCGTCTATAGCGTAGGCCGGATCTTTGAGGCCATGCCCTGTCAGCGTGCAAACCACTCGGTCTCCCTTGCCGAAAAGCCCGGCTTTGTTCTCTTTTATCAGGCCCGCCACAGACGCGGCGGACGCGGGCTCACAGAAAACCCCCTCCAAAGAGGCTACCATCTTGTAGGCCTGGAGTATTTCATCCTCGGTGACCATGTGGATGAGTCCTCCTGACTCATCTCGCGCCGCCTCCGCCTTTTTCCACGAAGCCGGGTTACCTATACGAATGGCAGTAGCCCTGGTTTCGGGCTTTTCGATAGGGTAGCCCCTCACTATGGGGGCAGCGCCTTCGGCCTGGAAGCCTATCATTTTGGGCAGCGAGTCTATTCTTCCCGCTTCCTTGTAACGGTTGTAACCGGCCCAGTATGCGGTAATATTACCCGCGTTTCCCACAGGCAGACTGTGATATTCCGGCGCCTTTCCCAGCGCGTCGCAAACCTCGTACGCGGCCGACTTTTGACCCTCTATCCTGTGAGGATTGAGTGAGTTGACGAGGGTAATGGGATGGCTGTCGGAGATTTCCACGACCAGCTTCAAAGCGTCGTCAAAGTTTCCCAGGATTTGGATTACGGTAGCGCCGTGTGCCATAGCCTGGGCCAGCTTCCCAAGAGCGATCTTGCCTTCCGGGATGAGCACAAGAGCATCCATGCCCGCTCTCGCGGCATATGCGGCCGCGGAGGCCGACGTGTTGCCCGTTGACGCGCAGATCACGGCCTTGGAACCTTCTTCCTTGGCCTTGGAAATCGCATAGGTCATGCCCCTGTCCTTGAACGAACAGGTGGGGTTAAGACCCTCGAATTTGAGGAAAATGGAGATCTCCGGATTGATCTTCTCAGCCAGGTTCCCGGCAGGAATCAGCGGTGTGTTTCCCTCCAGAAGCGTTGCAATATCCGCTTCTTTGTGGATGTCGTAGAACTCACGATACTCCCTGATGACGCCCTTCCACATACTTGTTTCCTCATGGGTAGTTCTCGAAACCGTTACTTTATCCCAAGCAGAGCAATAAGGCAATCATGAAAGGCTTTCATCTTCGATTCTGATTATGCCCGTGGGTCCTTCCGCCACGTCAAGTTCGGCAATCTTGCGGCAGGCTTTCTGAATATCGGCCTCGCGCGCGACGTGTGTCAGAAACACTATGGGCACAGCCCCCGATCTGTCCCTTCCTTTCTGGATGACCGAGTGTATGCTTATGCTGTGCTCGGCCATTATCCCGGATATCTTTGATAAGACCCCGGGCCGGTCCAGGGCCTGGACCCTCAGGTAATAGTTGGTTTCGATGTCCTCCATCTTCATCAGGCCCGTGGAGACTATCCGATCCTCGGGATATCCCAGGGGCGGAACGCGGCACGATTCATTGGTCGCCATATTCCTGGCCAATTCGACTATGTCACCCACCACGGCGGACGCGGTCGGTTCTCTACCCGCGCCGCGACCGTAGAACAGCTGATCGCCCACCATATCCCCTTTGAGGTAAATGCCGTTGAAAACACCATCCACACGAGCAAGAGGATGGTTTCGGCGGATCATGGTCGGGTGTAGACGCGCCTCCACGCGGCCGTCAAGGGACTTTATCACGGCCAGGAGTTTTATCTTGTACAAGAACTCCTTGGCCATCTCCACGTCAAAATTGTCGATATGTCGTATCCCCTCAACGTACACGCTTTCCACGGGAATGCGAATGCCGTGAGTGAGGTTCAGCACGAGCACGAGTTTGTGGGCCGTGTCGATTCCGTCAACATCCAATACCGGGTCAGCCTCAGCGTATCCCAGTTCCTGGGCACGGCTGAGCGTCTGCTCAAAGGAGACCCCCGGATCGTCATCCATAGCCGACAAGATGAAGTTGCACGTTCCGTTGAGTATGGCCATCACTTTTTCAAAGCGATTGGCCACCAATCCTTCCCTGAGGGACCGTAGAATAGGAATCGCGCCCGCGACAGCGGCTTCGAAACCGATATCTCTCCCCGCAACGTGCGCTGCCTTGAATATCTGAGCCCCATGTTCGGCCAGAAGCGCCTTGTTCGCGGTGACCACGTGCTTATTGTTGGCAAGCGAATCCAAAATGAATTGGCGAGCAGGATCGTGCCCGCCCACCAACTCCAACACAATGGATATGTCGGGGTCCTCGATTACTTCTCGGGCGTCACGTGTCAACAGTGAGCGATCCACCTCGACGCCTCTGTCCGATTCCAGATCAAGGTCCGCGATACGCTTCAAGCGCAGCGGGAAGCCTATTCTGGCTTCCAGGATCTCCCGGTTTTCTTGGAGTATCTTGACAACTCCGGCCCCGACGGTGCCGAATCCTATGAGTCCTATGCATGCTTCGTTCATGACCTATCCGACCGCGATCTTCCTCGCTGGGGCGCCTTGGGCCATCAACTGCCGGATACCTCGAACGGCCTGATTGATCCGCTTACGGTTCTCAACAAGGGCGAACCGAACATGTTCATCGGCAAAGGGCCCAAATCCCACACCAGGGCTCACCGCCACCTTTGCTCGTTCCGTCATCAGCTGCGAGAATTCCAGCGACCCCATGTGCCTGAATTCTTCCGGTATTCTCGCCCATACAAACATGGTGGCCTTGGGAGGCTCCACGGCCCATCCGCTGTCGTTGAGTCCGGCACACAGGGCGTCGCGACGGTCTTTGTATTCGTTCACGATCTCTTGCACGCAGCTCTGATCTTCGGTGATCGCGATTATCGAAGCGATCTGCACCGGTTGAAAGATACCGTAGTCTATGTAGCTCTTTAGCCTTTTCAAGGCCCCTATCATCGTCGGATTGCCTGCTACGCAGCCGACCCTCCATCCGGCCATGGAATAGCTCTTGGATAACGAGAACATTTCCACTCCGATCTCTTTGGCTCCCGGCGTCGCGAGGAAGCTGGGGGCTTTGTAGTTGTCGAAAGTCAGGTCAGCGTATGCAAAGTCGTGGATCACCATAATGTTGTATTGATGCGCGAAGTCCACGATCTTCTTGAAGAAATCCTCATCAACGCACATGGTGGTCGGGTTGTGGGGAAAGGAGATGATCATCATTTTCGGCAAGGGCCATGTGAGATCTATCGCGGATTTCAGATCCTCAAAGAAGTCACAATCCGGTCTTATGGGCACATTCCTGAGACCCGCGCCGGCTATTACGACTGAATATGGATGAATCGGATACGCGGGTGCGGGCACGAACACCACTTCACCGGGCCCCACAACGGCAAGGACCAGATGCGCAAGCGCGTCCTTGACCCCCATTGTGGCGACCACCTCGGTGTCAGGGTCCAGATCCACCGCGTAACGCTTTTTCCACCAATCGGCAAACGCGGTTCTTAGTTTGGGTATGCCCGCGGACGCGCTGTATCTGTGGTTTCTACCATTCTGAACCGCTTCAACCACCTTGTCTACTATGTGTTGGGGGGTGGGAATGTCAGGGTTACCCATCCCCAGATCGACAATATCCTCTCCATCACTTCTCAATTTTGCCTTCAGGTCGTTGACCTTCTGGAAAATGTAGGGAGGAAGCCGTTTAATCCTTCTGAACTCTTCCACGTTGACCTCCAGGCGGCATTTGCCGCCTTCTCGATTTCTCTCCAGGTATTAGTGTATCGCGTCGAGCATTCAGTTCCCCGATAATTGCGTCCCGATATTGGGATCAACGATCAGCGGCCGGCCCGGGGAACAAGCGCGGGCAACTTTCCCAATTGCCTTTGTGGGGCCACCCTCTGCAATCACCAGCGGAACTCAATCTATTCGACTGAAGCGCTCTCCACGCGATCCCAAGCGGGTTCTGTGCCGGCAAGAATCGCTTCCGCCACCCGGGTTCTGGCGCCCGCCCCATCATAGAGCAACAGCGTATCCTCTATCAAGGTCTGATCCTGCTCACGCGGTCTGGCCTCTACACAAACCAGCGTGGGCGGTACGCCTTCTCTAGGGTGAATCCATAGCATACGCGAGGGCTCAAATCCAGCATCTTTGAAGACCGCGCCCACTTGATCCATTCGATCAGCCGGATATATGAACGACAACCTTCCTTCAGGCCGGAGAAGTTCCCGTGCCGTCCTGAACAACTCACCCAACGGCATCATCAACTGATGTCTCGCCAGGGCCTTCTCATGCTGAACGCTGACTCGTCCCCGCCCGGGTTCATAATAGGGGGGGTTGGACACTACGGCATCGAACATCCCATGCCTGAAATAGAGACCCGCCTGGCGTAGATCCCCCCTGACTATGGATACACGGGATTCCAACCGGTTGAGCCCGGCGCCCCGGGCCGCTCGATCGGCAAGCCCTTCCTGGATCTCCAGGCCCACTACTCTGACCGAGGGCTCTTTCAGCGCGAGACCGAACGCGATCACCCCACACCCTGTCCCCGCGTCCAATATGAACTCGCCCGGCCTGGGACTCACAAACCACGTAAGGATCAGCGCGTCCTCACTCACTCGGTATCCGCGCGCGGCTTGGATGACCTTCAGCTTGTTTCGGAACAGGCCGTCTATAGATTCCAGCGTCTGTTTTGATTCGGAGTGCAAGGTCAAGGATCAAATACGTTCGCCTGGATGTCGAGGCTTTTTTGCGCCCGGACTTGGGGCCTGAATGTCAAAAGACGTTCAGGACCAGGCCGGAAGAGACTTTGGGATAGAAATAGGTGGACTTGTGAGGCAACTGGTATCCTAATTCAGCGGCCTCCCGCATTTGCTCCACACGGGTCGGATTCATGATGAAACTGATTTGTACATCGCCCCGCCGCGCCTTTTCCAGGGCCTCTTCGGCCGATGGGGCGTATTCCATGTGTTTTTCCAGGTCTTCCTTGTCAATTTCCAGACCACGAGCGATCACCAACTCTCGCAGTATGGTGACATCAAGAGTTTTCAAAGGGCCCGGGATCGTCTGATCAATGTAGGTTTCAACACGATCAAACCCTTTTACCCTCATGAGTCTGAAGCAGTTCTCGCCATGAACGTACATTCCGAATTTGCCCCCGACCGTGGCGCGTGCAGCAACCCGATCCAGCAGCTTTTGTGCCGCGTCCTTCATGTCGGTTTCCGAGAAGAATATCGCGTCCTTTTCGAAACAGGGCTTGAGCCGTCTCCAGAAACCTTCAAGGTCAATTCGGGTCAGACCTTTGATCATCCTATGAGCGGGCCTGATGCACAGACCCGGGTGTGACATGGAAGTGAGGTACATCATCACATGGTTGTGGGCCGCGGAAGCATTGGAACCTGATGCCTCATCCATTTCTTTCTTGTACGCCCGCGCGGTTTCGTACCGATGGTGTCCGTCGGCTATGAAAATACTCTTGGGATCGAGCAATTTGGTGATCCGTGAAACCGCGGCATCATCCCGAATGCTCCAGGTTCGATGAACGGTTCCATCGGAATCCACTGTCTCCTGTTCGGGCGGCCCGTCCATAGAGGGCTTGTATTGCTCGGCAATTTCGTTGCTCGCGTCTTCGAACAGGGCGTGAATGGGCGTCATGTTGGCCTTGCAGGCCCTCATAAGGTCTAATTGGTCCTGTTTGGGGCCTTTGTATGTCTTCTCGTGGGGCAAGACCTTCCCGACGCCGTAATCATCCACCTTCACAAGCGATACGATCCCGTCGATTATCCGGCGACCTCCCTCGGGAAGCTCGTAATCCATCTGGTACACAGTGAATCCGGGCCGATCCCTCCGGGTGAAGACGCCTTCGCTCATCCACTCACTGAGAGCTTGTCGCGCTCTTGTGTACCGATTGTCCGCCTCGGTATCGTCCTTGCTCGTCTTGCCAAGGACCAATCTGATAATGTTGTAAGGATGGGCCTGGTAGAAACCCTCCTGCTGTTCCTCGGAGATCACATCGTAGGGCGGCGCGATCAACTTATCAAGATCCGCGGCACAGTTACCGTTGTAATGGACCATTCTGAAAGGCCTAATTTCCGCCATCTGAGCTACCTTTTCCGACAAACTCAAGTAATCGTGCGGACAATCCTCAGATATTGAGGCGCCTCGCCAACGCAGAACAGGGTGTCCAAATTCCTAAAGTGAACGGGTCTGTCGAGTCTGAATGATATCGCAGTCTTTTAACACGCTCACATTGGGGGGTCAAGGATTGAAATCCGCGGCCGGCGAAGTAGTCGTTCCGGGCCGTGATTACCGCGCATCGGGATAGTACGTTGATCGACATCTGTAATTCCGTATAATTCCGTAATTCCGCGGTAATTCCGGGTATACCATACTTAATTCAATTCTTTCGGTTGAAGCCGGTGTTGTTCAATCTTCGTTCGCATGTGCGGGGAACATTGGTGTTGTGTTTATCGCTGGTTTGGCCCATATCCGGATGAACCGCCGGCCTCTTGTCAAACCGGTTTCAGATCACGCTGAGTTTCCGGAATAGGGCATCTGTGTCCGAGTAGGAACGGATGCGCGCTCACGAGCGCGGCGGGGCGCCCTCCCAAAGCTGCGCGAAGATGAAGAGGAATTTGCCACAGAGGCCACAGAGAGCACAGAGAAGACATTTTGGAGAGCGTCCCCCTTTGCGCGGGGCGCCCGTTTCCTGCAAATCATCGGGTCTCATTGCCTGCCTTGTTTACGCCATATGCGAAATCCCGTGCTTTTCGGGCAACGCACAACGCCTCATTGCATATTGTTTGGTCCGGCAAGGCCTGGGGTAGGGCATAATAGACGGGATACTTTGAAGGGATGTATATGGAGTAATTCCATGATCGGCAAGGATACCGACTAATTCCCTTACACTGTGCGTAAGCACAAACGAGAGATCGCGCTCAATAATAACCGCCTTCAAATATTTTTCCACCGCCTGTTGAGCGTTCTGAAGGCATGCGTTCAGATAGCCGTGCTCCAGGGTCAGCGTCGAGACATCAAGATTCTCGTCGGCATAGGAAATCCATATGCGCGCTTCATCCTTCATAAATCACTTCGCCCTTTTCGACTTCCCGCAAAAAAGGCCCTTGTTCCGGGTTCGGTCGTACTGGAATGACATCCAGGGGAATCATCCGGGCGATATTCCGAAGCATTCGACGATACTTCCTCGCAAGGGGATAATAGCTCTCTTTTGAATCCTGAAACACGGCTATATCCAAATCGTGCGGATCATCGGAATTCACAAAGGACCCGAAGATCACTACCCGCCGCACTTCAGGAAAACTTGATAATCCGGAAGCGATTTCCCTCTTCATCATCTCTTTGGTCTCATCCGCGACATTCATGTTCTGACCTCCCGGTTCTTGAAGAATGCATCCAGGTCGCGGTCGGCCTTGTCGCGCGCGGCTGCAATCTTCTCGGAAACGGTCTGGTGAATCCGTGTGACATAATACTGATTTAGTTCCGACATGCCAAGCTCCTTTTCAAAGCATTCGAATTCCGGGTACACCATATTTGAATTCCGGGTACACCATACACAATTCCATTCTTTCGGTTGCAGCCGGTTTTGAACAACGATCATTCGCAAGTGCGGACACATTGCTGCTGTGTTTATCGCGGGTTTGGGCCCATATCCGGATGAACGGCCGGCCTCTTGTCAAACCGGTTTCAGATTAAGCTGAGTTTCCGGAATAGGGTATCTGTGACGGGCTCAAGTCTGGTTTTGGTTCTTATTCTGCGGGATTCATTGCGCGCAGCCGTCTGCCCGTGCCGACAAGGGCGCGGGACTGGTGGGTCGGATGGGTTGAAGAGGTACCAGGGGTCAACGGCCAGGAACGCACTGAAGAGGGACTCCTCCGGAGCTTGCGAGTTACGCTCCGGAAAACGATCCGGTTGAACCGTGACGAAGCCGTCAAGGCCGCGGCCCCGGACTACACGGAAGTCGAACTCGTCGTATGAACCGGCCTGTCCTGCTGAAGCATTACAATAATATTCGCGAAATGGTATTATCCTTACGGCGCGGTATACGCTGGAGAAACCGACAGGAGCGAATCAGGTGAAACTGCAAATCGTCATTCACGAAGCGGAAGAAGGCGGGTACTGGGCGGAGGTCCCGGCTATCCCCGGTTGCGCCACACAGGGGGAGACGTTCGAGGAGTTACTTCAGAATCTCTATGAGGCGGTGGAAGGGTGTCTGTCCGTTTCCATTCAGCCACCCAAGACCACGGGTCGAGATAGGGTCATGGAGATCGTCGTATGAAGTCCGTCTCCGGCAAGGAACTTTGTAAAGTCTTTGAGCGGAACGGTTGGTCCCTTCTTCGTGTGCATGGGAGCCACCACATCCACGGAGGGAGGGGAACATTATACGCCTCTCAGTGCCCGTGCATGGCGCCAAACCGCTGAAGAGAGGTCTCATCAAACACCTTCTGCGGATGGCCGGTCTGTCTGAGGAAGACCTGTAGCAGACCAATATCCAGGTTTTCGGACGTTTTCCGGACCCCGGCGTCGGGGCCCCCCAATATGCATTCCCAGGCAGAGCCCTGCAGGGGCGCACGGCTATTCATGGTTTGCCCCTTCGGGGCAATTACCGCGCTTGATCTTGCTTTCTGAATCCCGCGCGTTTTTGTCTCTCATTGACCGCATACAGATCCGCGTTCATTTCAACAAGGGACACAACCCCGGTTTCAAGTCGCATTGAAGTTTTGGTGGTTACTTCTGTTCGTCTTTGACTTCCTCGAAGTCTGCGTCTACCACGTCCTCATCGGGAGCGCTCGGGGGTGGTTCCTGGCCTCCCATGGGGCCGGCTCCGGGATCTGCTCCGGGCTGTTGCTGACCGCCGGCTTGCTGGTACATGATCTCAGCCAGCTTGTGTGACGCCTGGGTGAGCTCTTCTACTGCGGTCTTAATGGCCTCAGTGTCCTCACCTTCCATCGCGGTTTTCACTTTGGTTATCGCTCCGTCAATAGTGCTCTTGGTTGCGTCATCGACCTTGTCCGCATGCTCTTGCAGCGTCTTCTCGGTCTGGTAAACGAAAGCGTCGGCCTGATTGCGCGCTTCGATGAGATCACGTTTCTTCCTGTCATCTTCCGCGTGGGTCTCAGCGTCCTTGACCATGTTTTGGATCTCTTCCTCGGAGAGCCCGCTGGAAGCTGTGATCTTGATGGACTGTTCTTTGCCGGTCCCGAGATCCTTGGCGGAGACGTGGACTATGCCGTTGGCGTCGATATCGAACGCCACCTCGATCTGCGGCATGCCTCGTGGGGCGGACGGAATGCCGACCAGTTCGAATCTTCCCAGGGTCTTGTTGCTGGTCGCCATCTCGCGCTCGCCCTGGAGCACGTGTATGGAGACCGAGGGCTGATTGTCCGACGCTGTGGAGAAGGTCTGACTCTTCTTGGTAGGAATTGTGGTGTTCTTTTCGATGAGTCGGGTGAAAACCCCGCCCAGGGTTTCGATTCCCAGGGACAGCGGGGTCACATCCAGGAGCAACACGTCCTTGACGTCGCCCGCGAGCACCGCGCCCTGGATGGCCGCGCCCATGGCAACCACCTCGTCCGGATTGACGCCCCTGTGGGGCTCCTTGCCGAACATTCCCTTCACTTTGGCCTGTACTGCGGGCATGCGTGTCATTCCACCGACCAGGATAACCTCGTCGATCTCTCCCTTGGACAATCCCGCGTCATTGAGCGCTGTACTGCAAGGTTCGGCAGTTTTGTCGATGAGGTCCCCAACGAGCGCTTCCAGCTTGGCCCTGGTGAGCTTGAGATTGAGATGCTTCGGACCTGAAGCGTCGGCTGTGATGAATGGAAGATTGACATCAGTCTCCATGGAAGAGCTTAGCTCGATCTTGGCCTTCTCCGCGGCCTCCTTCAGGCGCTGAAGGGCCATCTTGTCCGAGCGAAGGTCTATTCCCTGGTCCTTCTTGAACTCATCGGCCAGGTAATCCATGATTCGTTGATCGAAGTCCTCGCCGCCCAGATGTGTGTCTCCGTGAGTGGATTTGACTTCAAAGACCCCTTCGCCGATCTCCAGAATCGATATATCGAATGTCCCGCCGCCCAGATCGAAGACCGCGACCTTCTCTTCTTTCTTTTTGTCCAATCCGTACGCCAGAGACGCGGCAGTGGGTTCGTTGATGATCCTGAGCACGTTCAGACCCGCAATCCGCCCCGCGTCCTTGGTGGCCTGGCGCTGGGAATCGTTGAAGTAGGCGGGGACGGTGACCACAGCGTTGGTAACCTCTTCTCCCAGGTAGTCTTCCGCGGTTTGCTTCATTTTCTGAAGGACCATGGCCGAGATCTCCGGAGGGGAGTACTCCTTTCCACGCGCCTCAATAGCCGCGTCACCGTTTTTGCCGTCAACGATCTTGAAGGGCGAGATCTTCGCGTCATCCTGGACCAGGGGAGCATTGAATTTCCGCCCGATAAGCCTTTTGATGGCGAACAGCGTGTTCTCAGGGTTAGTGATGGCCTGCCTCTTGGCCACTTGCCCGACAACCCGCTCACCGGTTTCCGTGAAAGCCACCATGGATGGTGTGGTTCGACCACCCTCCGAATTCGTAATGACCTGGGGATCACCGTTCTCCATCACAGCTACACAGGAATTGGTGGTTCCCAGATCTATTCCTATTACTTTGCCAGTCGCTTGTTCCGCCATCTCTTCCTCCTAACCGCCATTATCAAATGGAATAACAACGGCCTGTTCTGTATTTTCTTTTAGTTTTCCTTGTCGTTGGATTGATCGGTCCCGGATTCGACAGTCGTGGAGACCACCACTTTTGCCGGCCTCAGGAGTCGATCACGATACATATAACCCTTTTCCAGCACCTCGACGACCATGTTCTCGTCTTTGCCCGGCATGGGAGTTCGGGCTATGGCCTCGTGTACATTGGGATCAAACTCTTGATCGAGCGCCTCAATCGGCTTCACGCCGAATCTGTCAAGCAGCTGCTGGAGCATTCTTTCGATCATGCGAACCCCCTCGACCAGCGCGGCGCCGGCGCCTGGGTCATCACAATGGCTCAGAGCGCGATCCATGTTGTCCACCACAGCGAGGAACGCTCGCAAGAGATCTTCATTTCCATACTTCAGAAGCTGACTGCGTTCCTTGAGGGTCCGCTTTTTGTAATTGTCCATATCCGCGGCAGCGCGCAGCCAATTGTCATGGAACCGGTCACGCTCGGCAGACAGGTTCTCCAGGTGCTCCAACGGATTCCGATCCTCCGGTGTAATGCGGGCCACCACATCTAGAATTTGTCTCAGTTTTTCCTGGTCACTGAGATCGTCCCATGCGGGCCCCTTGGCCTCGGGCTGCGGCGCGGCATCGGTTTCATCGGGTCTGAGGTCCGCCGCGTCATCAGGAGCCGCGCTTGTATGCTCGATACGATCTCCGGTCTCGGGTGTCTCAGATTCCACATTCACTTTTATGGGAACGACTTTGCCGTTCTTTTTGGTCAACTCCGCCTCCTGTTCGCCTCACTGATCCGGACGTTCGGAGATATATATTCACTCGAGTACTTAGTGCAGGGCAATCGAATTACGCCAATAAAACCCAAGGCTTAATCTTTCGGTCTATCCGACATTACATTTGGGCACACCGCTCGGCCTTGTCAAGTGTCTACCAGCGGCTTGCACCGGCTAGATTTCTTTGGGGGAATGATTCTTTTCCTGATGGTATGTGAGAAGGGTTTGCTTGATTTCGTGGAGCTTATCTGAGAGAGACACCTTGTAAATGTGAGGATTTGAAAAGCGTTTGTATTCGGCTTCCAGGCGTTCTATCTGAGACCTGGAGTATTCTCTGACCGAATCGAGCGAAGGAATATCATAGACTTGTTTACCCCCCTTGAATACGGGCGCCATGATGTCTCTGGCTTCGTAGGGCGGCTTGTAGGTTTTTTTCATATAGTCGTACATCGGATGGTGGGCCCTGACCGGTACCCCGTGAGGAACCGGTTCATCCACGTGGGTCAGCAGGTCACCAATCATGCGGTCGTTCCCATTGTAGAACCGGACAATCTTTTTGACACCCGGGTTGGTTACCTTTTGAGGATTCTGGGATATCTTGATCTTTGGAACGAGCCTGCCGTCTCCCCTGTCCGCGGCCATGAGTTTGTACACGACTCCCAGCGCGGGTGTCTGATAGGATGTGATCAATCTGGTCCCAACGCACCAGACGTCGATTTTGGCGCCCTGATCTCTCAGGCTTTGAATGATCCATTCGTCCAGGTCGCTGCTGGCAAGGATCTTCACGTCGGCCAAACCCGCTTCGTTCAGCATTTCCCTGGCCGCTTTGGAATAGTAGGCCAGGTCCCCACTGTCGATCCTGATGCCCATCAAATTGGCCCCTGAGCCTTGCATCTTCCGGGCCACCTCGATCGCCTGACGCACTCCCTCAATAGTGTCGTACGTGTCAACGAGCAGGACACAATTGTCAGGAAAAACCCTGGCAAAGCCCTCGAACGATTCCATCTCCAGATCAAAGCTTTCCACCCAGCTATGAGCGTGAGTGCCCCTCACCGGTATCCCGAAAAGCTTGCCCGCTTTCACATTGGAGGTGCCCACACATCCGCCTATGTAAGCGGCCCGCGCCCCGTAGAGAGCGGCTTCCAATCCATGAGCCCGACGCGCGCCGAAATCCACCACCGGAGCGCCGCGGGTTGCCAGGCACACGCGCGCGGCCTTTGTAGCTATGAGCGTCTGATGGCCGACCAGGGCCAACAAGGTAGTTTCCAGGATCTGGGCCTCAGGGATGGGACCCACCACCGTGATGAGGGGCTCGTTGGGGAAAACAACCGTGCCCTCGGGCACCGCCCAGATGTCTCCTGTAAACTTAATGCCCGATGAAAGGTGTTCAAGCGCGGTTTCGGAAAAGATCCCAAGACTTGCCAGATATTCCACGTCATCCGGATAGATCCGAAGCCTGTTGACGTAATTTATGACGCTCTCCAGTCCCGCGGATACGCAGAACGCCCCTTGGTCCGGATTTTGGCGGTAATAAAGATCAAAGCAGGCCTGCTGTTTATCCTTCCCCAGAGCGTGGTACCCCGCGACCATGGTGAGTTCGTAAAGATCCGTATCCAGGGTGAGGTTCCCGTATTTCAAACGCTCAAAGGCCTTCGGACCGTCGAACGTGCCCAGATTCTCACCCGAATCGGAATCGATCAACTCCACTTCATCCAGCAACTTGCCGGTGGAAGGATCTCTCAGGGTCGGCTTCATTGATTCTCTTCCTCATTTTTCCTGGCGAAAAAGGTCTTGAACGAATCTTCGAATGGCTCAACAGCGGTTCCCCACTCAGTGATAATTCCCGCGATGAGTTCGCATGGTGTCACATCAAACGCGATATTACGCACATCAATTCCATCCGGGGCTATGGGGACTCCACCGAGATGAGTCACTTCCCTCGGGTCCCGCTCCTCGATGGGGATGTCTTCGCCGCCGGCAATAGACATGTCTATTGTAGACAGGGGCGCGGCTACATAGAACGGTATGCCGTGATATTTCGCCGACACCGCGACCGAATATGTGCCGATCTTGTTGGCCGCGTCGCCATTGGCGGCAATGCGATCCGCTCCCACAACCACCTTCGCGATCTCTCCGCGTTGCATAAGAGCGCCTGCTGTGTTGTCCGGAATGAGCGTCACCGGGATACCGAGCTTTTGGAGCTCCCATGTTGTTATGCGCGCTCCCTGAAGCAGAGGCCGGGTCTCATCCGACACTACTCTTATTCTCTTCCCGTTCTCAACTGCGGCCCGTATGACCCCAAGCGCCGTACCGTAACCGGCTGTAGCCAATCCACCCGCGTGACAGTGTGTCAGGACCGTCTCCCCGTCCTCAAGAAGAACTTGCCCATGACCGCCGATTCGCTCACAAAGCTTGCGATCCTCTTGTTCCATGAGAACCGCTTCGTCCACCAGGCGTTTCTTCATCTCTACAATTTCCAGATCCTGCCCGTTCCTGCGAACACGTCTCATTCGCTCCACGGCCCAAAAGAGATTCACGGCCGTGGGACGAGTGGCCGCGATTTTGCCGCAAACTTCCTCAAATAGCTGGCCAAAGGCTTCCCGGTCACCGTCCGACGCCTCAAGCATGCCCAATGCGATGCCCATTCCCGCGGCAACCCCGATCGCCGGCGCGCCTCGAACGGCAAGGCGCTTGATGGCGTCGCACATTCCATCAACCGCCCTGATTTCTATGTACTTCTCCTCCAGTGGAAGCAATGTTTGATCAAGGAGCCTGATATGGTTCCCCTTCCACTCAATTGTTCTAAAAGGATCTTCCAATTTTCCTCCTCACTCGCGTTGCGCATTCCCGTACAATGTTGGCACGGATCTCAAGAGACGAAGACTACCGGGAGCCGGAGCAATAGTCAACAGTTGTACCGGCAGGACAGCGATGACGAGTGAACGGAAAGGAGGCACCTCGGGTGATCCCCTTTGGTCGA
>CAZGNL010000126.1:0-16002 GCA_964527475.1 uncultured Syntrophaceae bacterium | reverse complement strand
TGCGCTCAAAGAAGTACAGTGTACAGGTGAGGGACCGAGTCTCAAAATCCCCCCTGCCCCCCTTTGCCAAAGGGGGGCAGGGGGGGATTTATGCCACGGGAGCAAGAGGAGGAAAGGCTTAAGTTAACGCATATGGGGGTAGGGGGAGGGTGATCGCGGCGCCGAATGTCAATGCGCATCTCTGTCGGTCGGGCAGGTCAGTCCAAGGGGATCGACATGAAAAACGTAGCGCCACTTCCGTCGCCTTCACTTTCTACCCAGATTCGGCCGCCGTGCAGTTCCACAAGTCTACGCGTCAGCGCCAGCCCGAGTCCGGTTCCCACCTGGCGCCTGCCGTGAGGTGTGTCCACCTGCTCGAACGTTCCGAAAATACGGTCCCGATCTTCGGCCTTCACTCCTATGCCCGTGTCGGAGACGCTGATAATGATATTTCCGTCTTCCTTCCGGGCGCCGACTTTGATCTCTCCGCCGTCCGGGGTGAACTTGGCCGCGTTTGAAAGAAGGTTAAACATGATCTGTTTGAACTTCACCTCATCCGCCCGGATCTGCGCTCCTTCAAATTCTTCCGCTATGCGCAAATCCAGATCTATTGACTGTTTGAGCGCCCTCTCTTTGATCATTATCAGGCTGCCTTCAAGCATCTTTTGTATGCCAAGCGGCTCGATATCAAGTTGTGTCTTCCCTGATTCGATTTTGGCCAGGTCAAGGATGTCATTTATCAGTTGGAGCAAGTGGCGGCCGCTCGTCAGAACGTGACCCACATATCTCATCTGCTTCTCGTTCAGTCGGCCGAATATCCGATCTTCGAGCACCTCGGAAAAACCTATGACTGCGTTCAAAGGCGTGCGGAGTTCATGGCTCATATTGGTAAGAAATTCACTTTTGGCAACGCTCCCAGCCACGGCCGCGTCTTTGGCCTCGCGCAATTGAAGTTCGGCCTTTACCTGTTCCGTAATGTCCCGCGAGAAAATCGCGAGCTTTTCCACTTTTCCGCGCGCGTCAAAAACAGGGTACATAGTGTTGTCCGAGTGTCTCCCGTCCAGCTCGTCAACGAAGCGTTCCGGATCTCCGGTCCTGACAACCTCCATGGCCCCCAGGCGTCTCTCCTCGCCGTACTCGGGTGGAAGAAGGTCAAATATGGACCGGCCCAGAAGTTCATTCAAACTTCCGCCGAATCGCCGCGCCGCCTCCTGATTGAGCGACAAAACCGAACCTTTCACATCCACGAGCAGGGCCGCATCCATTGTAGCGTTCAAGAGGGCCCGGGCGGTTTCTTCACTCGTTCTCAGGGCCTCTTCCGCCCTTTCTCGCTCGATGATCTCGGCCTTGAGATCCAGATTCAGCCGCTCCACTCGCGCTTTCTCCTCCAGCAAAGAGTTAATGAGGTCGTTCTTCTCAAACCTGAGTTTGAGCGTATCTCTTGCAACCACGTGCATCTGGTTGCCCAAATACACAAGGAGCAAGGCCAGGGTAAGAATCGAACTCCCCGTGATAATGTTGAGGAACGCTCCCTCATAGAAGTGACGCCCGACGATTGGCAGGAGTATTAGAAAGATACAAGGCAGGTAAGACCCTTTGCTCGGAGCATATACGACCAGGGCCGAACAAGCTATGCCCACTCCAAAGAAGGCCATGAGAAACTGGCGCATGGGGGAATCGGCAGGAAACAGAAAGATGGGAACCAGACCCCACATGAGCGCGGACAGACTGTTCACCACGTCCATCCACGCCCCCCAGCGTCTTGTGGCTGCGCCGGTGGGGGCCGCCCTGTGAAAGGCGGTAACCATCCAGATGCGACATAACTGAAACACAACAAAAGCTACGAACCACGCAATCAGCAGTGTGTTGGAAACATGGTTCCATAATGCCGTGGTGGTCAGCGCGGCTACCACCGCTATCCCCATATAGCCCGAGCGTGTCTGGGAAGCGGTCCTTTCAATCAGCGCGGCGCGGAGCTGTTGTTCTTGATCATCCGGTTGTCGATCCGTTTGGGGAAGCTCTCGTTCTCCGGCCGGTTTCATTGGATTCTCTTCTCACTGATAGGTCATGGAATCTGCGAAAATACAATAACCACCATTTACATCCTAGATGCTGAACTCCGCTATGTCAAAGAAAAGGATCAAGGCTTCAACTCACGGTTGAAAAGGATTGATCAAGAATGGTAGAGTGTATTCAGTACGCTGGGCATTACTGCCGGCATCTTTGAGGGGCCGGTTTCTTCCGAGGGTAACGTGGCTTCTGTCCTGCTAAACAATTACTATCTGCTAAATCTACTCTTCACGGTGGGTTACACATTTGCCATGCTGGTCTATCTGGGTCGCTACGACCCGACAAGTCCCAAGACCGGCGTGTTTCGCCGCTATCTGATGTGCGTGGTTGGATGGGCTTTTTTCGACGCGATTGTGAGTCATGCAGCACTGCAAGTCCAATGGGGTCTGATCTCTCACGAGAACTGCATCAGGCTGTTTCGCGTACTGAGTTTTCTTTGGGTATTCGTGCCCGCGGCAGGGGTTGAACTCATCGAGTCTCTGATCCGACCTGTGTCATGGCGGAAACGAGCTCTCATCTACGTTCCCTTCGGCCTTTTCTATCCTGTAACTCTGTTTACCGATGCTGTGGTCACCAACAAGACGCTTGTCAGTCCCATGACCTTTCTGAACAACTATGGGCCCGCGTATACGGTTTTTTTGGTCCTCGTCCTCGTGGTGACCGGGTACGCATTGAAGCGGCTGCACGCAAGCGCTCGTGACGAGAAGGAAGACCCTGACGCGCGTAAGGAAAGGTTGTTCCTGGTCTACGGCGGTTTGGCAGGACTCGCCGGCCAGGTGATCGCCCAAAGCTTCCGGGTGGTTCCGGCGATGCTGGACAGCCCAACAGCCGGCACCTTTCCCATGTTCGGCAACCTCGCGGTGGCTCCAATAGTGCTGGCCGCTTTCTTGGGCCTGAGACGCTACGGTCGAGTGCTCTCTACCCGCACCATGTTCAGAACAACGGCAGAGGTTGTTCCCAGCGGCATAGCCCACATCCGCAAGGGCCGATTCAGCTTGGCCAATTACAGTCTGGCCCGCATGCTCGGTTTCAACGTTCCGGAGGATCTGACCGATCGAAATCTCAGCGAATTTGTGGACAAGTGGGGATCGAATCCCGAGATGCCGAATCAGGTCCAATTGCTGAAATCTCAAGAGCAGATCCGTGACGAAGAGGTTTCCCTGGTGACCAGGGCGGGCCAAAGAGTTCACTGCCTGGTAAATGCCCTCCCCTTTGACCCGGGGAACTTGGATCATGGAATGGTGTTGGCTTTCACCGACCTGGGCCGATTGAAGGCTGTGCAAAAGGAATTGGAAAGATCGTTGGAGGTCTCCAGGGAGCTTCAGGCGGTGGCGGAAGAAGCACAGGCGGAAGCCGAAGAGGCTAATCTGGCAAAGGGCGAATTCCTTGCCAATATGAGCCATGAATTACGGACACCCCTGAATGCCATTATCGGCTTCTCTGAGATCCTCCAGGACCGGACTTTCGGCGAACTGAACCAGAAACAGGAGCAACATGTGGGCCATGTCCTGGCCAGTGGCCGCCACTTACTGGACCTCATCAACGACGTGCTGGACCTGACGAAGGTCGAGTCCGGCAAGATGCTGCTCCAGGTCTCCAGAATCAATATTCTAGAACTCCTGGAGGGGAGTTTGGTAATGATCAAGGAGAAGGCAGCCAAACACGGGCTCAGACTTGAACTGACCGTCGCGGACGAACTCGCTGAGGCCACGGTGGAAGCGGACGAGGTAAGGCTCAAGCAGATTGTGTTCAACCTTCTTTCCAATTCAGCCAAGTTCACGCCCGACAGCGGCGAGATCAGAGTGAACGCGGTCAAAGACTATGGGGACCTCCGTATCAACGTCTCCGACACCGGTATCGGCGTAAAGCCGGAAGACCAGGAACGTATCTTTGGAAAATTCCAACAGGTCGATTCATCGTATGCAAGGCGACAGGCGGGGACCGGGTTGGGCTTGGCCTTGACCCGGAAAATGGTCGAAATGCACCGCGGTGAGATCTGGGTGGAGAGTGAAGGCGAAGGCAAAGGCTCCACTTTCTCCGTCCGGATTCCCATGTCTCAACCTCAAGAAAGGGAGATCGGACGGCAATGAACCCGGTCGCCAACCAAAAGGCGTTAGAATAGGACAGTATGGCAATCCGGGATGCTCGCCGGCCGTCATTCCCGCGCACGCGGGAATCCAGCTTTTATGGCAGTTGCCAAAAGTTCCGACCGAATGGCAGGCTGGAAAGCCTGCCCCACATGACTGATTCTCAGAGTAATCGGAAATTACTTTTGGTAATCACTGTAGAGTCTACCGGAAGTTTTGTCCGAATGCCGCCGCATTGCCGGAGAAACCAGTCCCGCGTTCCGATGGACACCCGGCACTCATTGGGAAGTTACTTCCGGCACTGCTACAACACTCCGCAGCAAATGTCACGCGCCGGTCATCACCATGGTGACTTCCCCCTTCACGCATTCCTCATCATTGGCGTAAATGGAACAGGCAACGGTTCGACTGGTCTTACCTCTCCTGACCACCCGCGCCCTGAGCACCAGTTCCACGTCCATTGGAACGGGCTTAAGGAACTCCACTCTCAGCGCTCTTGTCCAGCCTGTGGGAAGGTTCAAACCCTTTGTCGTGTCGATGCCCTCTTCCCGGCAGTACGTTGCGAACGCTGTCCACGCGGAGTGACAATCCATGAGCGTGCAAGCGATTCCGCCGTTCAAGAATCCGGGGTACGCGCAATGGTGCTCCTGAGGCCGCCACCTGGCGACCCCCTCATTTCCGTTCATGTGGCTCTTTATCCCTAAACCCATGGGATTATCCGCGCCGCAGCCGTAACAGTGGCGGATAGGATTGTCCCTTGGCAAGAGATCCTGCATGGCTTGGCCTGCGAGCATGACAATTCTCCTTGAACTTCTGCGTGCTCGCTCCTGAGGAGCGGCTACCTATTCGCCATGTCTTCGAAGTAACCAGGGGCCTCGTGCGGGAATATGGCGTGGATGAGAATGTCCTCTTCACTTAGGCCGGGGAACTTCTCCTCGAGCTCGGGCCACATGGGCGGAATCAATTCCGCGGGGCGCACCGTGACCGGGTCCTCTCCCTTTAGCACCCTGTCCAGCAGTTCTTTGTTGACCGCCGCGGGGGTCTCGCCATACATTCCCTTGAGCAGATTGGCAGTATGATTTGCGATCATCTTGTATCTTTGTTTCATCAACACGTTGACGGTGGCCTGAGCGACCACTATCTGGGAAGTGGGAGTGACAAGGGGTATCCATCCCAGATCTTCCCTCACCCTTGGGATCTCTTCGATGATCTCCTCGAGTCTGTCCAGCGCGTTCTGGCCTTTGAGCTGAGTGGCGAGATTGGACATGACCCCACCTGGAATCTGAGTGACCAGCATCCTGCAATCCACCCCGTCATAGGGGGCCTCGAATTCACTGTACCGTGCCCTCATGGCCTTTGCCTCTTCGGCCGCACTGGTGAGTTTCTCCAGATCACAACCCGTGTCGTACCCCAGGCGTCCAAGAGAATGGACCAGGGACTCGGTGCAGGGGTGACCGGTCCCCCCGGCAAAAGGACTCAGGACCGAATCGAGCATGTCGCACCCGGCTTCCACAGCTTTGAGACAGGACATCATTCCCATGCCGCAACTGTCGTGGGTGTGGAGGTGAATGGGAACATCGACCGCCTTCTTGAGACTTGACACCAGTTCAAAGGTAGTGTGGGGGTCTATGAGCCCGGCCATGTCCTTGATGGCTATCTGGTCCACGCCCTTGTCCTCCAATTGCTTCGCCTTGGACACGAACTTGTCGATGCTGTGAAACGGACTTATCGTGTAGCATACAGCGCCTTCAGAGATCTTGCCGGCTGCCTTCACCGCCTTGATAACCGTCTCCTGATTTCTCACGTCATCGAGCGCGTCAAAGATACGAAACACGTCGATTCCGTTGCGAGCGGCCGCATCCACGAATTTGTAGACAAGGTCGTCGGCAAAATTGGAGTACGCAACAAGGTTTTGGCCCCTGATGAGCATCATGTTCATTACATTGGGCATGGCTTCCTTGAAAAGACGCGCCCTTTCCCACGGATCTTCACGCAGGAATCTGACGCAGACGTCGAAAGTCGCGCCGCCCCAGGTCTCCGCTCCGTAGATTCCGGAGTCGGCCAGCTTTCGCGCGACCTTCATCAGATCGTCGGATCTGATTCGTGTGGCCACTTTGCTCTGGGAACCATCCCGGAGTGTTATGTCGAATATTTTTACCTGCTTGGCATTCTCTGCTGTCATCCAATCCTCCTGCTTTAGTATTCATTTCCAGCCGGTTGACCCAAGGTCTTCACGTGCGTCACGTCGATCTCGCCCTTTGTCTCCCCTTAGTTATGGGGCCGGCAAAACATCCTGGTCCATGAGCGGAAAGAGGCGTAAAACCATGGCTCGCTCATTATCTCGGCCCCGAACATGTCCGTCAAGGGATGCATCCCGCAAAGCCTCCAGAATGCGGCCAAAGATGGGGCCCGGTTTGTATCCCATTGCAATGAGATCTTTTCCGGTCAGCGCAGGTTTTACGTGTCTCAGAGTGTTGATGTACTCGCTGATGGCACGTCTCGTAGCTTCGTGGCCGGTTCGAGCCATCATGTATAGCAGCGCCTCAGTGGAAAAACCCCTGAGTGTTGCCGCGATCTTGCTCGGGCTGTCCGCCCGCCCCCGGGAGAAATGGGAAAGAGCTTTTCTCAATTCGGAGCGTTCCCATAGGAGCCTCTGTGCCGGCGACGAATTCACTGAGAACCTCTGCATCACATCGCTCAGTTCTTCGTTCCCCAGGGAATCGGTAATGGCAAGGAAGTAGACGAGCCATGGGTGAAGCCTGTCATTTATGAAGAGATATCTCCACCAGGAGAGCACGCCGACTACTGATTCGAGAAGCTCGTCCGTTCCTCGGTTGAACTCAAGCGCGGGGTGCATCGCCTGAGGAACCCCGTAGTTTTCCATCATTTTCAGGGGACCAAGCGGATTCCTTTCTTCAAAGATGTGAATCAGTTCGTTTAACAGGCGTTTGCCTTCCACCTTGTCAAAGATTTTCATGTCAATGGCAGATTTCAGCAGCTTCACGGTGTGCTTGCCGATGGAGAAACCGAATCGACTGCTGAACCGGATGGCACGCAGAATTCTTGTAGGATCCTCCACAAAGGCCAGATTGTTGAGAACCCGTATCACCCTCTCCTTTATGTCTCTGGCGCCCCCGAAGTAATCTGTGACCCTCCCCAGTGCTGCCGGATTGAGGCTGACCGACAATGTGTTCATGGTGAAGTCTCTCCGGAACAGATCACGCTTGATTGAACTGGTCTCCACCGTGGGAAGAGCCCCCGGAACCGCATAGAACTCGTGCCGTGCAGTTGCCACATCGATCTTGAAGCCGTCCTCAAAGAGCAGTACAGCGGTCCCGAACTTCTTGTGGTCCCGGACGCGAGTCCCTGGAATTTGCTCTGCAAGGTCCCGCGCGAAGGGGATTCCTTCTCCCTCAATCACCAGGTCCAGGTCCAGATTGAGTTTCCTGAGAAACAGATCTCTCACGGCCCCACCCACCAGATAAGCCACCTCACTTCTGCGCTCCGCAACTTCTCCAGCGAGGACCAGTACGCTCAGCGCATGTTCGGGAAAATGCTCCTCCATGAGTTTTCGGACGCTTTTGGTTCGCGCCCGGCCGGTGGGAAAATCCTCGGGGCTCGCGGAGTCTTTCCGCAAAGGGAGCTTCATGTGCTCCAGCAGGTCGCTACGACTGATCACACCTACGAGCCGGTCACCATCAACGACACCAACCAACCTCTGTCGCCCTTCCAAGGCAAGGTCGAGCACCCTGTCAATGGACTCATCAGGCTGCACGGACACCGCTTGTGGGTCCATATAGTCGATTACCGAAGATTCCTCAAGGCCGTGATGACGCGCTTTCTCCACGGAATCCCGGTGCAGAATCCCGAGTATGGCTCCGTCCTGGAGTACCGGAAGCGAACTCACCTGATAGCGACTCAAGTACTCCGCGGCCTGCTCGACTGTCCGGTCCGGATCGATAGTGAAAACAGGGCGGCTCATGATATCACCGGCCCGTGTTTTGGGCCGCACCTTCTTGTGAAGTAGGGCCACCAGTTTTTCACGTGCCTGGTACAAGGAGAGATCCCGGATCGTGGCGCTTGCCGCGGTTGAATGTCCCCCTCCCCCGAACTCGGAAACGATTTCACCGGCGTTCACCTCTTCCAACCGGCTGCGCGCTATCAGATGAACTCGATCTTCCATTCTCACCAGTACGAACAGCGCGTCCAGGAAGTCCATATCCCGATACTTGTGTACCAGCACGGCCAAGTCACCCACGTAGCCTTCCACACTTGCCGAAGTGACTCGAATATGGAGTCCTCCGACGTTCACGGTTTCGGATCCCTCAATAAGCTGATGAAGAATCTCCACTTGTTCCTTGTTCAATTCGCTGGTCATCATGTTCGCGATGACGTTCAGGTTGACTCCCTTGTCCAGGAGCCATCCCGCGGCTTCAAGATCCTCTACGGTAGTCGATGAAAAGGTGAAGGAACCGGTGTCCTCGTAGAGTCCCAGGGCAAGTATGGTGACCTCTTCCGCGTTAAGCTCGATCCCGCGTTTCCTGATCTCGCGGATGAGAAGGGTCACAGTTGCTCCGACCTCTTCTACAATCTCATAGTCGCCTTTGACGTCGTCTTCCGCGTCCGGATGATGGTCGTAAGCATGAACTTCCACCTCGCCCGACTCAACCAGATCCGCGAACCTTCCGATCCTGCTCTTCTGCCGCGTGTCCACCAGGATGAGCCGATGAACTTGATCGAGGTCTATGTCCTTGGCGCGTTCTATGGACAGGATGTACATGGCGGAATCCATGAAGAAGTCACGGAGACTCTTCTCCTGTGAGCCGGGAAAGGCCATCACAGCGTCGGGATACAGCTTCCTCGCCGCAACCATAGAGGCAAAAGCGTCAAAATCCGCGTTCAGATGTGTGGTGATAACTTCCATACCTGTCCTACCGCAACCCTTTGCCGCGGCCTGTTGCAGGTTCCCGCCCAATGCCGGACCGGCGCGTGGGACAAACGCCACCGGCGAAGGGGTCATGATAGATCGGCTCGCCAGGCTGCCGAAGCCTTTCAGTGAAACGATTCCGAAGCGAAAAAAAAGAAGAGGCCCTCTAGACCTCTGCTTCCCCTCCTCCCGGGACACCGGATATTCATGCGGATCGAACCAGGACGGTGAATCGCGCAATCATTCTGACATCACACCGGCCATGGAAAAGACCGGCAGGTACATTGATATGACCATCCCGCCGCACATCCCACCAAGAAACACGATCATTATCGGTTCCATCAACTGGGTTAGAGCCTCCACCGCGACGTCGACCTCCTCTTCGTAGAACTCAGCTATCTTTGCCAGCATGGCATCCAGAGCGCCGGTAGCCTCACCCACGGCGATCATGCGAACCACCATGCCGGGAAAGACACCGGTCTCCATGAGAGGTTCCGCAATGGTCCGACCTTCTGCGATGGCAACCCTGGTACCCATGATAGCGTTTTCAATGATCTTGTTGCCCGCGGTCTTAGCGGTAATCTCCAGGGCGTCAAGTATTGGAACACCACTTGATATCATCGTGCCCAACGTAGAACAGAATCGGGCCACCGCGACTTTTCTCAAAAGATTACCGATGACCGGTACTCTCAGTGCAGCCCTGTCAGTGAGGAATCTTCCCTTCTCGGTCGAGTAGAATTTCCGGAAAGCCAGCACCATGATCACGAGAAAGGCGAACATGTACAGGTAGTACTTCTGCATGAACTCGCTCAACGCGATCACGAATTGCGTGGGTGCCGGTAGGTTTTTCCCCGCGCCCTCAAACATTGTCTTGAAGACCGGTATGACGAAGACGAGCAGGATAACCACGACGCCCACGGCGATGGTTATTACGACCGCCGGGTAGATCATAGCGCCCTTCACTTTTCGCTTGAGCGCCTCGGCCTTCTCCATGAAGACGGATAATCTCCGCAGAATCGTGTCTAAAATACCGCCGGTCTCGCCCGCGTTCACCAGGTTGACGAAGAGATGATCGAATACCTTCGGGTGTTTTTTGAGCGCCTCAGCAAAGGTGCTGCCGCCTTCCACGTCGCCCTTGACGTCGGATAGCACCTTCTTGAAGGTGGAGTTCTCCTGCTGACTGGACAGGATCTCCAAACACTGTACCAGGGGCAAGCCCGCGTCAATCATCGTGGCGAACTGACGAGTGAAAATGACCACATCCTTGGTCGTGACCTTGGGCTGAAAAAACGCCACATTGGCCAGCAGATCTTTCGGCTTCTTCTTGACCTTGATGTTGGTATAATTCATCCGCCGCAACTTGGTCATCACGACAGACTCGTTGACCTCGTTCATCTCGCCGTTGATGACGTTGCCGATGGTTGTCTTTGCTTTCCATACGAATTCCGGCATCACGTGTCTCCTTCGGTTCAATCAGACGCCAGCAGCCGAGCCGCTCTATCCTGAGGTGCCCCCTCTTCTGATGTTCTTCGTGCCGGACTCCATCATTTGCTTCAGTTCATCCGGATCAGACGATCGTGCCATGGCGTCATCAAAAGAAATTATTCTCCTGTGATACAGGAAGTAGAGTGACTGATTCATGGTTTGCATACCCGATTTCGCCTGGCCCACCTGAATCTGAGAATACATCTGGTGTATCTTGTCTTCCCTGATAAGGTTGCGAATGGCCGGATTCGGCACCATGATCTCCAGGGACAATGCCCGTCCCTTGCCGTCCATAGTGGGGATCAGACTCTGGCACATCACACCCTCGAGAACGAAGCTGAGCTGAGCGCGAACCTGAGGCTGCTGGTGGGCCGGGAATACGTCGATTACTCGGTTGATTGTCTGGACACAGGAATTGGTGTGCAGGGTCCCGAAAGTGAGATGCCCGGTTTCCGAAACGGTCAAAGCGGCCTCGATGGTTTCCAGGTCCCTCATTTCACCGATCAGCACGACGTCCGGATCCTGTCTGAGCACGGAACGCAGCGCGGAATGGAAACTGTCCGTGTCCGCGTGCAACTCTCTCTGGTTGACGATGCACCCTTTGTGCTGATGAGTGAACTCAATCGGGTCTTCAATGGTCAATATGTGTTGGTGTCGGTCCGTGTTGATCTTGTCTATCATCGACGCGAGCGTGGTCGATTTGCCGCACCCGGTCGGTCCGGTGACCAGCACCAGGCCCCGTGGTTTCGAACATATCTCATTGACAATTGACGGGAGCCCCAGTTCCTGGAATGACCGAATCTGATAGGGAATCAGCCGGAACGCCCCGGCCATCGCCCCCCTTTGCATGAATACGTTCGCGCGAAACCGGCTCAAGCCCTTGACCCCGAAGGACAGATCCAATTCGTGGGACTCTTCAAAGCGATGCTTCTGAGCGTCAGTGAGCACACTGTAACACAGCTGACGTGTTTCCACCGGCTTCAAGGGTGGGTATTCCAATGGCGCCAATGAACCGCGTATGCGGACCATAGGAGGCATACCAGGTGTGACGTGGAGGTCCGAAGCCCCGCGTTCCACCATCTCTTTCAAAAAATCATGAAGGCTCGCCACTTCAAACTACCTTTCACTCTTGGGCCGTACTGTCTAGTCGGCCATGGTTGTTCTGGCTACCTCTTGTACTGTGGTTATTCCTTCTTTGAGTTTGTTGATTCCGGCCATACGAAGTGTCTGCATACCCAGGCGGATCACTTCTCTCTTGATTTCCAAAGCCGAAGCGCCGGCGAGCACGAGTTCCTTGACCTCGTCGAACATTGGCATCACCTCGTACAGAGCCACGCGGCCTTTGTATCCCGTGTCGCTGCACGTGTGGCACCCTTTCCCTTCGTAAACCGGGAACGCGCCGATTTCCTCCATCTTGACGCCGATATCTCTCAAGGCCTCGGCCGGAGGCTCAATTTCTACTTTGCATTCTGCACAAATCCTCCGGGAAAGCCTTTGCGCTAGAATAAGATTCACGGAACTGGCAACAAGGAAAGGCTCCACTCCCATGTTCAATAGGCGGTTGACCGTCTGAGGCGCGTCGTTCGTATGCAATGTGGAAAGGACCAGGTGGCCCGTCAACGCGGCCTTCACCCCTATCTCCGCGGTCTCAAAGTCCCGGATCTCGCCTACCATTATGATATCCGGATCCTGTCGAAGAAATGACCTGAGCGCGGACGCAAAAGTAAGGCCGATCTCCTCGTGCATCTGAACCTGATTGATCCCGTGAAGGTTGAACTCCACGGGGTCCTCGGCGGTGGAAAGGTTGACGTCCTGAGAATTGAGTTCGGATAATGCGCTGTAAAGCGTAGTCGTCTTGCCTGAACCGGTGGGACCGGTTACCAGGATCATTCCGAAAGGCTTGTGGATCGCCTCCTTGAAGTGTTCGAGTGGTTTCTCTTCAAACCCCAGCTTGGTCATGTCGAGTTGGAGGTTGGACTTGTCCAGTAGTCGCATGACCACTTTTTCACCGAACAGGGTCGGCAAGATCGAAACACGAAAGTCCATGTCCCGTCCCTTGCCCAGCTTCAGTTTTATGCGTCCGTCCTGGGGGAGGCGCCGCTCCGCAATGTCAAGCCTGGACATGATCTTCACACGGCTCACTATCGCGTTCTTGAGCCTTAGCGGCGGCTTGATCAGCTCGTACAATGACCCGTCGATGCGGAGCCTTACTCGAAGAACCTTTTCATAGGGCTCGATGTGGATGTCACTGGCCTTCTTTTGGATCGCCTCCCTTAGAAAGTAGTTCACCAGTTTGATTACAGGGGCTTCTTCCGCCTGCTTGGCCATGTCGCGGTCATCACTATCCGCGGAGTCCGCCGCAACGTTCGCCTCGAACTCGTCCTCATCGAATTCTCCGAGCAGGTCGTCCACGCCCGCGCCGGTGTCGTAGAAATTCTCGATTGCCTTTCGGATCTCGGATTCCGTGGCAATACTTACCTCGACCGCAAGGTCGGTAATGAACTTGATGTCGTCGATGGCGTTCAAATCCGTGGGGTCAGCCATGGCTACATGGAGAGTGGAATTGACTTGACTGTAAGGGACCACCATATATTTCTGCGCGGTGGCTGATGAGATTAGTCTCACGGTCTCAACATCTAGATCAATCTCCTCAAGGGAAACCGTGGCCAGACCCAGGTGTCGCGACAGGAACTCGACCAGATCGTCTTCCTCAAGAAGATCCAGCTTTATCAGCGCCGTTGAAACCCTGGTAGCCTCCGACTCGGTGCGCACAAACTCGGTCGCCTTTTCCAGGTGTTCCTCGTCGATGATCCCGGCTCGCAGCAACATTTCTCCGATTCGATCTTTCATGGCGGTCTTCTTCTTCTTTGATTCTATTCAGTTAGCTTTCGCAGCATGTCAGTTCGCGACTCCTGACCTACCATTCATCATATTACCGCGTGTATAATGTTTTTTCAACAGTTCTTCTTAACACAGGGATGACGCGCAGCCTCCTGAGCGCGCAACCTCAACACCGGAATAAGGGAGATAAACTATTGGCTGCCACCGTTTACATGACTGATTTGTCCGCGGGCTGGAAAAAGAGCGTGCCTTCAAAGGTTTGTGATCTGTTCGACAGGTTGGAGCCTGCCGACATTTTCCAGCCGAGAGACCTGGTTGCCGTCAAACTACACTTTGGGGAGCCCGGGGGCACGGCATATATCCGGCCGCAGTTCGTTCGCCGTGTAGTTGATAGGCTCAAAGCTCTGCAAGCCAGACCCTTCCTCACTGATACCAACACCTTATATGTGGGATCCAGGGCCGAGGCCTACTCGCACATGATCACGGCCTTTGATCACGGGTTCACGAGAGAAGTGGCCGGCGCGCCTGTGATCATCGCTGATGGGCTCCGCGGAAACAACGTTGTCAGGGCCGCGGTAAACGGCCGCCGATTGCAAGAAGCGCACATAGCAGCGGACATTCACAATGCCGACGGACTCATGGTTCTCACTCATTTCAAAGGACACGAACTCACCGGCTTTGGAGGCGCCTTGAAAAACGTCGGTATGGGATGCGCGGCCCGCGAAGGCAAACTTGAGCAACACTCCAATGTATCTCCCAGGGTCAAGAAAGGGAAGTGTGTGGGATGCGGAGATTGTCTGGTCCGGTGCCGGGGGCAGGCCATTAGTCTCCAAGGTGAAGGCTCCGACGCAAAGGCCTTTATAGATCCGGCGCTCTGTATCGGCTGTGCAGAGTGCATTCTGGCTTGTCCTCAACAGGCCATCCAGATTCAGTGGAATGAATCGGTTCCCATATTCATGGAAAAAATGGTCGAGTACGCAGCCTCGGTCGTGAATGGGAAACTTGGACGCACTGCCTTTATGACTTTCGTCACTGACGTGACACCGATGTGCGATTGCACGCCCTTCTCTGACAGGCCCATCGTCCGCGACCGGGCCATTCTGGCTTCCGTTGATCCAGTGGCCATTGACCAGGCTGCCGCTGATTTGGTGAACAGCGCCCCCGGCAACCCCCTATCATGCCCTGAAGCGGGCATGGCCCCCGGAGAGGACAAGTTCAGAGCGCTTTACCCAAACGTCGACTGGACCTATCAGCTTGAATATGCCGAAGAAATGGGTCTGGGAACACGGAAGTATGATATCGAGGAATTGTGGACCAGCGCGGATTGAAGTCACGAAACCACTGAACGCTTCCGTAAAAGGCGGGGCTCCCGTTGACAAATATCAGTCGGTACATTAGAATATGGACCGATCAAGTTGAATTTTTTCTGATAGTCAGTTTCCCAATTTCGCGCGGTCAATCCATAGACCCGGCGGGAGGACGAGTAATGGTACGAATCTGTATTACGGCAATAGTGATGTGCATCGCGGCAAACGGAATAGCGTTTGGGCAGGGATTCTTTGAGTCTGTATTTGGCCCGAGCGGGCTAGGATTAACAACGGGGAACCCTCATTCGCAAGCAACGCTTCGGCGTTTCAACAGCCCGCTATTCTACGGCGGGTCCGCGCTGTCTCGTCAGCCCAATTTGCAACAGCAATACGGGGCCCGCGGCAATACTCCGGGTCAACATCCCCAGCAACCCCCTTATTACCAGGGACAGCAACGGGGACAATATCACAATTCCCGTGGAATACACGCGGACTGGGCGACTTATCCGCGGGCAAGCTGGAATCCGTCAGCAGCGCCCGTTCAACAACCGGCCCCACAGTTTCAGCAGGCGCCGCGGCCTCAGCATCAGCCGTCCAACGCCCAGGCGCCCCTGCGTCCCGGCCAATACTCTCCAGGCCAAGCGCCTGACGCAGGTGTAAACTCTATGCCGACCGGAGGGCAGCAGATAATCACCACGACTCAAAACGGAACCACCGTTCAGTACTATGGTCCACCAACTGGACCGGGACAGAACCAGGCGCAGCCTCCGGCCCCAGCCGCACAACCACAGCCTCAACCCGCGCCTGCTCGTGCACTGCCTCAAAGCCGGACACTCGGAGCACAGCAACCGGTCCGCGAAACCGCGCCCGGCTTGATCGCCATGCCGGAACCGACGCAGATCCCGGCGGGGCGAGACCCTCGTTCCGGGTGGGCGCCCGCAGTCAACCGAGAATTGGCGGGTTCCAGGGCCCGGTGACCGTCATCTGTGCGCACATCCTGAACCCGAATTGCAGCCCGACCGACTCGGACAGCCCCGGTGAGGAACTCCGCGTCGGCCCCGGGCACACACACAGGTGCGCCCTTGCCGATACCTGCAATGAATGATCTACCCGTAGGGGCAGCCCCCCGGATCGGAGTCCGGGGTCTGCCCCTACGTCTGAGCCCAGCCCCGTCGTGGGGCAGAGCGTACGGCGCACCTGTGTGTGCGCCCTCTTGCCATCCGTTAAACGCAGGAACGTGGTCGTTCCCGTCGCCCCCCCCCTAACCGACGCAAGGGTTAAATCCCCACAGGTTGTTTTTTGTCCG
>CAZGNL010000125.1:0-16245 GCA_964527475.1 uncultured Syntrophaceae bacterium | reverse complement strand
GGTGCCGGTCCCCCCCTTTGAAAAAGGGGGGTTAGGGGGGATTTTGAGACTCGGTTCCTCACCTGTACACTCTTCGCATACCCTGTCCGAGGCGAAGCCACGGCCCAGTGAACAACGGAAAGGACTTTCATACTTCGTTGTCGCTTTCTTGCGATGGAAGTTGGTATGAGTGGTTACGGAGGTGGAGGTTGACATGTCAGGAGGCCCGAGGATATTATCGAGCCTTCTTGAATCCATTCAAATAAGCCTCAAGTTGACCTTGGGATATCTTGCCGTGCTCGACGCATTTCTCCGGATCTTGTGTGATCCATCCTCACAGCAGTGGGATATGGTGCATCATGAAAGGATTCCCGGGAATCCTCAGGATCTTGCTCCGATTCCCCATGATATGGATCCGGTCGTGAAGAGGCTCATTGATTCCACGGTCGGGGCCCTGTATTCGCATCAGGCCGAGGCCATTGGGCACTGTCTCAAAGGAGAGAACGTGGTTCTTTCCACGAGCACGGCCAGCGGCAAAAGCCTGGCCTTTCAGGCTGCCGTTGTGGACCGCCTGGTAAGGGACCCGGACGCTTCCGCACTTTTCCTTTTTCCTTTGAAAGCCCTGGAGCGCGATCAGAGGGACTCATTCCTGGCTTTGACAGCGGATCTGGGACTGACCGCCGCGGTTTATGACGGGGATACCCCCGACGCGGAGCGACGGAAAATTCGAGCCAACCCACCGAGAGTACTCATAACCAATCCGGACATGATGCACCTGAGCCTGATGGCGTACCACGACAACTGGAAGGAGTTTTTCAGCCACCTATCATTCGTGGTTTTGGACGAAGTTCACACGTACAAGGGAATCTTCGGCGCGCACGTTTCTCAGGTTCTCATGCGCGCTCGACGGATCTGCACCATGTACGGATCACGCCCACAGTTCTTTGCCTGCTCAGCCACAATAGCCAATCCCGGAGAGTTTGTGTCGCGTCTGATCGGAGAAGAAACGGCTGTGGTGGATAAATCGGGCGCTCCCACAGCTGAGCGGCATTTCCTGTTCCTGAATCCCATATTGAGCCCTTATACGGTGGCGACCCGGCTCTTTGTGAAAGGTCTGAAAGCCGGGCTCAAGACCATAGTATTCACAAAGGCGCGCAAGATCACGGAACTCATCACCACCTGGGTGATGCAACAGGAGCCGGCTTTGCGAAACCGCGTGAGTTCATACAGGGCCGGCTTCCTCCCGGAAGAACGTCGCGATATAGAAGCAAAGCTCTTTTCCGGTGAGATGGACGGAGTCATATCAACCTCCGCGCTCGAGATGGGAATCGACGTAGGGGGATTGGATCTGTGTCTGCTCGTGGGTTACCCGGGCACCATAGTCAGCACGTGGCAAAGGGGCGGCAGAGTCGGCCGAGCGGAAAATGCCAGCGCGATAGTGCTGATCGCAGGCAATGACGCTCTGGATCAATACTTCTTGAGGAATCCCCGCAACTTCTTTGAACGGAAATGCGAAGAAGCGGTACTGGACCCGCTGAACGAGGAAGTCCTCAAAAGACACCTTCCGTGCGCGGCCGCGGAGACGCCTATTCGCGAGGAAGAAGCGTGGGCCGCTGATCCCACGATCCAATCGGTTCTGACCGAGCTTGAGGAAAACGGGGCAATGTTCAGGGCTCACCAAGACGGTGCGCGGCATTCCACTTCCAGGAGACCCCACCGAGGTGTTGACCTGAGAGGCATAGGAGAATCGTTCGGCATATTCTTGGAAGATCGCAAGACCCTGATCGGAAGCGCCGCGGGACCAAGGGTCTTGAAGGAATGCCACGAAGGCGCGGTCTATCTTCACCGAATGCGACAGTACCTGGTCACCCGGCTCGATCTGAAGCGGCGAAACGTGCTGGTCAAACCCCAGAGACTCAACTACTATACGCGGGCCCGCTCAGAAAAGGAAACCGAGATTCTCGGCATGCCCCTCAGGACCAAGGAGTTTCCAGGTTTCACGGTGCGAGAGGCAAAGCTCAAGGTCACCGAAACGGTTAAGGAATACGAAAAGCGCCGCACCTCAGGGCAAGATCTGATCGGAGTGGTGGATCTGGAACTCCCACCCATAGTTTTCAAGACCGTGGGTATTTGGATATACATCCCCGGACGTGTCAAAGAAGCTGTGGAGGCCGAGGGACTTCATTTCATGGGTGGCATTCATGCGCTTGAGCACGCGGTTATATCCCTGTTTCCGCTTTACGTGCTGTGCGACAGGGACGACATTGGAGGGATCGCCACTCCATTTCATGAACAAGTCCAGGGGCCTGCGGTTTTCATTTACGACGGTCATCCCGGTGGAGTGGGCCTTTCCCACAGAGCCTATGATAGGATCGTGGATCTGCTGAAGGATACTCGCCTCCTGGTAGAGGACTGTCCCTGCGAAGATGGGTGCCCGTCGTGCATCCATTCCCCCAAATGCGGGTCGGGCAATAAACCTCTGGACAAGCAAGCCTGCCTGGCTGTTCTGAAATACCTGTTGGAGCCGAAAATGATGAATGATGTCCCTGAAGTCAAGAAACCGAAAGCGCCATTGATCTTCCCTGATCTGACGGTCCACGGAAAGCCGAGCAAAAACAACGATCTTGATCCGATTCCTGAGGGTCAAGGCCGCCGCACAAAGGTTACAAAACGCGGGAACGCGTCTCCGAAATCGGGGGCCCGGGATTCTGAGACCAATTCGCGATCAGACAAGGAACATGAGCGTGGGAAGGTCTTGGTTGAAAAATCCCCCCTACCCCCCCTTTTTCAAAGGGGGGAACGTGGGGATTCCCTTCGCTCCCATTTCGGACCACAGGTTACTCGCTTAAATGCGAATCAGTATGAGACCGGTCGGGAAGCTCAACCCGGTGCCTTACTGGAATCTCGCGACGACGACCAACCGCGGACCCGCGCCGGGGCCCTGGGCGGACAAGTGGCTGTATTCGACCTGGAGACGCAGAAGCTGGCGGACGAAGTGGGGGGCTGGAACAACATCGCCAAGATGAAGTTGTCCCTGGCTGTTGTCCATACCGAGGAGCACGGCTTTCAGACTTTCACCGAAGAGAATGTGGGAGATTTGGTCGATCTGTTGAAAAGCTCAGACCTGGTGGTGGGGTTCAATCAAATCGGTTTTGACTACCAGGTCCTCTCCGCGTACACCTCAGAGAACCTCAGGGCCCTGCCCAATTTGGACATGCTGACTGAAGTGCAAAAGGTCCTCGGGTTTCGCCTTAAGCTTCAACACCTTGCGGAAGTCACTCTGGGAGCAGGAAAATCCGGGGATGGGCTGGACGCCGTGAAATGGTTCAGAGAAGGAAGAATGGACCTGATCGAGAAATATTGCCGGGATGACGTTCGCATTACCCGAGACGTCTACTTGTACGGCCTCGAGAAGGGATACCTGCTCTACAAGACAAAGCGCGGGATCGTCACACGGATTCCGGTCGAATGGCGTGCGCCGGCTCGGAAAGGGTGAGAAACGTCAACTCAGATCAGAATCGGAAGCCACTCTGGAGCACCAACCCGAATCCCATAGGATTGACTTCGGTTCGTGTGCCCAACAGACTTTCGTATTTTACTTCGTTCCCTACACTGTATTCAGCGGCTGTTTTCAAGAACCATCTGCCGTAGTCAAGCTCCATCTCAACACCGCCGATCACTGCACCGCGCAACCACCAGTCACTGTTGTGTCCTTCCTCCAGCGTATTTGCTGTCGTCCTGGTCACGTCTACCTTGAAAGGTAGTACGCTGGTTGCCACTGCCAGCGTGGTCGCTATCCTGCCCATGCCCCACAGGGGAAACCAACTTCGTCCTCCCGCGCGGAGTTCGTAAACCTCGAACCGCAAGTGATAATTGATAGCCTGAGCTATTCCGCCGGCTCCGGGAAATGTGGCAGGTACGTTCATGGTGTAAGCGTTCGACACGTCATACCAGGAAAAGCCTGCAAACACGTCAAAGAAGTTGGACTCCTGATACCCCACTTCGATTGTGGGGCTTAAGAACTTGTTGGTGAAGGAGTGCCTCAGTGAGTCGTACGCGCGCATAGTAACCGTGTTGAGGTTCCTGAATTTCACCCCCCCACTCATATAGAAGGCGCCGTCAAGAACTGACGGCCTGCTGGGGGCCAGGAACGGCAGTCGAAACGGACTCTGAGCCGAGACTATGTCCGCGGAGAAAATCGCGGCCAGCACAGCAACCACAACAACAAGACGGCATTTGTTTAAGCTGAATGTCACGAACAACCCTTGACTAGTTGGGAGGGGCATCTTGGGGACTCCCTGAATCTCAAGTTACACATTAGCCTCTATGGCTGACATGTTTATATCACAGCACTTTTATGTAGTCAAGAAATATGTTGGGTGCTTCGTAACCATTCAGTTTCGGGGGGGGCTTTGAAGGTGGGGCAGACACATAGAGCCTGCCCCGGACACCGAGCCGGGGTCTGCCCCTACGCCTGGGCCCAGACCCGTCGTGGGGCAGGGTGTAGGGCGCACCTGTGTGTGCGCCCTTTTACCATCCGTAGTTCTCGAAAGTTGTCACGGAAACTGAGGTTGCCTCGTCGTTTCACTCCTCGCAATGACGGGAAGGTAAGGTTTCTTTGCGAAGGCGTAATACCAATGCGCAATCAAGAGAGTGAGGTCGGTTTCCTGGGTGCCACTGCCGGCTTGCCCAGCAGTGCTCTTTATCACTTGTTTGAACGCGCATTGGTATAAAAGGGATTGCTTCGCTACGCTCGCAACGAAGCAATCTCTATCGAGACGAGAGGGCTTCGTTTCAACTGCGCGCCTGGGAATCCGACGTTACTTGCGAGAGCCGCCATATACGGCATTTGGCGACTATTCAGTCCCGGGCTGGAATCGATTCACTCGGTGAACAACCCCGGGGTCTTCATATAGAGGATGCCGTACTTGGCCTTTATCTCCTGGTCGAGGGCCTCGGCCCCTTCCAGGTCCACGGGGAGCTGGATGTTCTTGGAGATCTGCAGCAGCGACTTCTTCCGGCCCTTTTTGATCAGGGTTTGAAGGGTCTCGTAGAGGTGCTTCAGATTGAGAACCTCTATGTCGTCTATTTTATTTACCCTTTTCAGGTATGGCCGCGTATTCACCAGGCCGTATTCAGGGAATATTTCAGCGATAATGACAATCTTCTCATGTGACCGCTTTGGAAATTCACGCAGATATTTTTCCCGGAACATCCGGCCCGACTTGCCCAGGTTGGTGATGCAGTTATATGTTAGTTCGACCAGCCCCACACCACCGAGGATGAAATAATTGCCTGTGGTAAAGATCTTGGGAACGAGCCTGGGGAGTCCCGGTGTGACCTTCCCCTTGAGTTCCAGGGTCTTGCCCTTTCGTATAACCTTTACGGTAAGGGAGTCCCCGACCTTCTTGCGGTTCAGGATTTCGCCGAAGTAGATCTTCTGGCCGAGGGGTTTGAAGTACACATCGCCGAAGTTGTCTATCTCGTGGCCATCCATGTCCACAATGATGTCATTGTTGCGGAGCCCAAAGCCGTAGGGCCCTCCGTCGGGGATAATGTAATCAACGAGGACCCCCCCGGAATCCGGATCAAGCCCGTAGTAATCCTTCAATCGCGGAAACATGTGTTGGATGATGTAGCGCCAACGGGGGATCATTTCTTGCTTGTCCAGGACTGGAACAATGGTCTTCACCAGGTTGATGGGGATGAAGTAGTTTATCCTGTCGCTCAGCCTGATTCCCTGAAACGCTATTCCCACGACTTTTCCGTCCTTGATGACCGGCCCCCCCGAGTTCCCCCTGTTTTGCTGGAGCGAGGCCTGCACCATCAACCAGCTCTCTTTTGAATACGCGTATCTTTGCACTTCGATCCTGCTTATCTCACCTTCTTCGGATTTGCTGATCCTCTGGCCGCCGAGGGGGTATCCCCAACCGAGAACCTTGTCACCTACGCGCAGTTTGTCGCTGTCTCCGAGAACCAGGGGTTCAACTTTGCCGTTTCTGCGCTCGTATGTCCCCAAGTCCTCCGGTTCCATCTGAATGACCGCAAAGTCCGCGGAGTCACATATGCCCAGGAGTTTCACATTGTACCTTCTCTTCTCCCTTCCGTTGGAGACCTTGATGCTCTGAGCTTGTGACACGGCGTGCGCGTTGGTGAGGATCAATCCTCTCATTCCCGGATAGTTCCTCTGGTCTTTGAAGAAGAACCCGCTGGCTCTGACATTGGCGAAATCCGGTGTCTTCCAGGGCTTATGATAATAGCCTGATTTCTTGGTGGCAAAGATACGTAGGACCTTTGATTCGATCCCAGGGATCTGCCCGCTTGCGTGACAGACAACGGTGAACTGAAAGATTACGAGAATAGGCCAGATGAACGACAGGCGGCGACTCATTGTTCTATCTCCTGAATATGTTGCATGATATAGCTGGTGTCCCAAAGTTGACCGATAATTCAGATCCGGTTCCGATGCTCACGGTGAGGAAATCCCCCCTTGCCCCGCTTTTTCAAAGGGGGGCAAGGGGGGATTTTACCTGCGTGCAGGAATCACCTTTCAATCAGATAGATTCCCGGCAGTGGCTGTAAAAGCCAAACCCTGCGAATATATAACTGTGTGCTCCCGGACTTGGCGCCAAGCCTCACCTCTTGCGCGCCGCTCCTTTTCAATGAAAGATCATTGAGGTGAAACTGACAAAGGAGTTTTTGTCATCAACCTTCGCATAATCCAGGCCGAGGAGCCGACCTTCTGAAGCCTCCATGCAGTGAAGCATGGTAGTGATGGGTGAGAATCCGCAAATCCGCTTTGAGTCGTTGTCCAGTGCCACGCGTTCAACGAATTCATTGACATCCAGGCGTTCGAGCGCGCTCAGCAGCTTGCGGTCGTCTTCGATCGTCTGGGAGATAGTGGCTTGACCGGGTGTGAACGCATCCCCGTACCGGGGGCCTATGTGATCTAGATCAGCGCTGGCTACGAAACACACGGACCGAGAACTCCGCCGGCAGACCTCTTTCAGGGCCGCGCAGAAGTCATGGAACACGCTGGCCTCGTCCTTGAGATCCTCTTGATTCCTAAAAATATTGTGGGAAAGGGAGCACAGTATGGGAACAATCTTGAACGGATGCCGATCACGGAACAGGTACTGGAGAAAGATCACCTGGAACTCGATGACGTGCTCTGTTGCATGCAGGATTTCTTCTGCTGCTGCGTCCCTGCCCAACTCTCGGGAAAGCGCGTCCAAGAATTCCCGGTCCGTATTCACGATACCGAGAGGAGTTTGAAAATCAAGTGTGGTGGCGGTGAACATTCGCTCGACTCCAGCATGGCCCGTGCCCAGGATCACGTACAGATCGGATGGTGGACCTGAGGCCAAGGCATGATACGCTGAGGCAAAGCACGGCCCGCCGGACCGGATGTCGATGTGGGGCGCGATCAGCCCTAAGGGACGCCTGTTGTCCGTGCCGAATTCCGGGGCCCCGGGGCCGTTGGAATTTGTGAAAAAGCCTTCGAGTTCTCGGCGCAATAACTCCGGGTCTGCGCTGTAACTTGCACCCGCGTGAGACGACGGCCTGAAAGGGTTCTTTCGATAATCAGCCACTTTCCGTTCAAAGGCCTCGCGGAAGCAATCTCCCTCCAGAAGAAACGCCTTCTCCAGGCCGTCGACGACCGATCGAATTTGGTCGAGAAATACGATACTACCGGTCTGTCGGGTCATCTCAAGCTGAATGTCTCGCAGGGAATGCCTCCCGTCGAACATGGCCACTAGTGGAACCGCACCCTGATCGATGACCAGCATCTGCTCAGTCAGCATAAGAGGGTCTTTCAGACCAACGGCCTGACGCCCCTGAACCATCACCGGAACTGCCTCCACATGCCGGAGCTTCGGCCTATCTTCGGGATCTCGAGTCATTTTCAAGACTTTCTCGCGGAAAATGGCTTAGTACGCCCTTTCTAAAACAAGGTGATGAATGAGTCACTTGCCAAGATCCTTCAGCGTCATTCACGGGCAAACGGCATTTTCATACAAAAAGTCATCCTTGTTGGCGAACGCGCCGCCCCCGAGTAAGGGAGGCGGAGCCTCCCGGTGTGCATTCTCAGGCAGAGCCTGGGAACGAGACGAAAGGTGGTCAACAAGCCTCACCCTTCGATAAAGGGCCGCAGTCGCTTGCTTCGAGAGGGGTGTCTGAGCTTCTTGAGAGCCTTTGCCTCTATCTGGCGGATACGTTCCCGGGTCACATCAAAATCCTGGCCTACCTCCTCCAGGGTGTGATCTGCTCTTTCACCGATGCCGAAGCGCATCCTCAAGACTTTCTCTTCCCTGGGAGTGAGTGTAGCCAACACTTTTCGGGTCTGTTCAGTGAGGCTCATGCCCACAACCGCTTCAGACGGAGAAAGGATCTTCTTGTCTTCGATGAAGTCCCCCAGGTGGGAGTCTTCTTCTTCGCCGATAGGAGTTTCCAGGGAAATGGGCTCCTTGGCTATTTTCAATACCTTGCGCACCTTCTCCAGCGGGAACTCCATCTTCTCCGCAATCTCTTCGGGAGTGGGTTCTCTTCCGTATTCCTGTACCAGGTATCTGGAGGTCCGAATCAGCTTGTTTATGGTCTCTATCATGTGCACGGGGATTCGTATGGTCCTTGCCTGATCGGCAATCGCCCTGGTAATAGCCTGCCGAATCCACCATGTGGCATAAGTGCTGAACTTATAACCGCGCTGATACTCGAATTTGTCAACAGCCTTCATCAGACCGATGTTGCCTTCCTGGATCAGGTCAAGGAACTGGAGGCCACGATTTGTGTACTTCTTGGCAATGCTCACCACCAGACGAAGATTGGCCTGAACCAGTTCACTCTTGGCGATCGATGCATTTCTTTCCCCTTGGAGGCAGGACCCGAGAGCGGCCCACAGTTCCTCCTTGGACATACCTGTGTCCGCCTCCAACTTCTTGATTCGCCCCAGACCATGCTGCAGCTTCCTGTCGAGATCCATGATCTTTTGGGGTGAAGCGGTGGTGTGCCGTTTTGTGGACTTGCCCGCCAGGACCAGATCCTTGAGGAACGCCACGTGCTTCTGGGCCTCGTCCAACGGCATCTTCAGCTCGTAATCCACTGCACGAAGCTCATCCTCGGCAGCCTCCACTTTCTGGGCCAGGAATTTGAGCTTGCCGGCTATGTGATCAATCATGTTGGCGTTGAGATTGATGTTCTTGAGACAGGTTACTATCTTCTCGGGGTACGAGCCAATTTTTTCATCCAGTTTCTCCGCGCTCGCGCCGTCCGCTGCCGGATCAAGGTTCGCGCGTTCCAGCATAAGGGTCTGACGGGTCTCCTCATACCGCCTTATCTCCTCAATCAGCGCGAGAACTTTTTCGGCCTGAGAGATATCATCCCCATCGGAGACTTCCTCTTCGTCCAGATCACCTATCACCTCTTTAAGACGAATTGCCCCCTGCCGCAGCTTCTCTCCCAGGGCAATGACTTCCTTGACCGTCACGGGGCATGTAATAATGACGCCATAAACCTGCTGCTCACCTTTCTCAATCCTCTTGGCTATCTCAACCTCCCCTTCACGAGTTAGAAGAGAAACGCAACCCATTTCGTGAAGATACATCTTCACAGGGTCACTGCCTCTTGCGATCGAATCCGCGGCCCCGAGCGCCGCGCCGTCTTTGCCCTTGTCATTCTTTTTTTTCTTTCCTGCCTTCTCGGACAGTGGGATTTTCTTGTCCGACACGACAAGCTCCACGTCGCATTGAGCCAGGACCCGCATAAGGATCTCGTCTATTTCGACCGCGGACACAACATCACTGGGCAAACGCAGGTTGACTTCTTCGTACGTGACGTACTTCTTGCTTCGCATCAGATCGAAAAGCTCTTTATGCTGCTCTTCAAACGTTGCCGTTTCAGCCATAAATGGACCTCTCCTTTTGTTCGTCCAAGTGCCGGGCGACGCGGCGTTGACTACGCTACACAGCGGAAGCTTCAACGGGACACGCGCCGGCGCACGATTCGATCACACTGTTGACGGAGTTCACGGCATCCGCGGTTGGGGTTGATCCCTTGTTTCCATAAGCGTAAAGCGGATCACCGAGAAACCTCATTTTCACACAGCGTCCACTTGGGTTTACTTGGCTTGCGCCAACTTGTGTAGACGTCTGCTAAGCTCGTTGAATTCCGTGATCAGGCTTTCGTACTCCAGCCCATCCGTTTGACACTTTAGTAATCTATCCCGGATTTCGGTCTTGCGCTCTTTGAGCCTGATCAGTCGCATTTTTTCCAGGGTTTCCTCGAGCAGTAGCTCTCCATCTTCATCGGATGGGATCTCGTCTTCCTGAGGCTTGGGGTGCAACCACGAAGCGACTGTAGCTGCAAGTTCCTGATCCTGAAGAGAATTGGAGAATGCAACGGGATCAAAAGTTCCCGATTCTCCTTTAGAACTGACCATCATTTCGGCCAACCGGCTCAGAAGCGGATCTTGGAGGTCTTTGAGAACTCCGCTCTCCAGAACCCTTTCCAGGAAGCCCTCCCTCAGCAACATCCCCATTACCACGAACCGCTCATCAGCGGGAAAATCGAACAGGGTTTTCCTTGTGGAAGTTTCTGGTCCTTTTATTCGAGGTAAGGTTTCCCGCGCGGTGCTTAACGCCCGGCGAACTCGTTCCTCACGGACCCTTATTCTTGAGGAAAACCTTTCTATAAGATAATCCCGTTCCGTTGAATCGGCAATCCCTCTGAGTATGGGTAAGCACTCCTGGAGCGCCAAATTTCGCCCCTGAATCTTGCTCACGTCGTACTGCTCTTCCAGACCGGCAAGGAAAAAATCAATTATAGACTCGGCTGAGGCCAGAAGTTCCCGGAATGATTCCACTCCGACTTTGTTTATCGCCTCATCCGGATCCTTGTACTCCTTGAGAATCAAACACCTAGGTTCAATGCCCTCTGCCAGAAACAGGGGAATGGACCGCTTCACAGCGCGCACGCCCGCCTCGTCCGCATCGAAAACCGTTATCACTTCACTGGTGAAGCGTTTGATCAACCTTATCTGATCGCCACCCAGTGCGGTTCCGAGGGGGGCCACAACATTCTCCAGTCCTCTTATCCGGAGGGACAGCTGATCAAAGTACCCTTCCACAAGGACCACATAGCCTTCCGTCCGAATCGCGTCCCGAGCCGCATCAAGGCCGTAGAGCAGGCCCTTTTTCCTAAAGATTATGGATTCCGGCGAGTTAAGGTACTTCGGTTCGCCCTCGCCAAGTATGCGACCTCCCAAAGCCACAAGACTTCCGTTGAGGTCTCGTATGGGTATCATTATCCTTGAACGGAAGTAATCATAGTAACCGTTCCCCTTGGGCCGCTCCTTGATCAAACCACTTGATACTGCGTCCTTTTCACTGACACCCTCTGCTCGCAAACGGGGCAACATGCTGTCCCAGGAATCGGGGGCGAAACCCAGTCCCAGACGCTCGACCCATTTGGAATCGATCCCCCTATTCTCAAGGTACTGCATGGCGGGCTGGTGGGAAGCCAAGCTTTTCACAAAGAACCTTTGTGCAATTCCAAGGGCCTTTGCAAGTCGTTGTCTGTCCTCATCCCTGGTCTCGCCCCGGCCCTCAAAACTGAAAGGAACACCATAGCGCCGGGCCACACCCTTTACCGCCTCCACGAATGAGACATTTTCAATCTTCATCAGAAAGCTGAAGACGCTCCCCCCCGTAGCACATCCGAAACAGTGGAAAATTCCCTTGTGAGGCGAGACATAAAACGACGGATCCTTGTCTCCGTGGAATGGGCAAAGGCCTCGATAGTCCTTCCCCGCTTTCTTCAGATCCACATATTCCGAGATTACCTGGACAATGTCCGCCGCGGCAGCCACTTCAGCGATCTTGGAGTCGGGGATGCGCGTCATACTGTTTTCCCACACAATTTCGCCGCTCTGTGAGCGGTCTATTTACTGGAATTGGGTACCCGGCCGGCACTCTCCGCCGAGTGCAACTACTTGGTGTCAGGATGGCCGGTTCATTCGAAGCACAGGCTGGGAGCCGTAACACAAACTCACTCGCCATCCAGTTCCACTACGGTTACTCCCTCTCCTCCCCCTTCGATGCCGGCCGCATGAAAGTCTCGGACCAAAGTGTGACTGTCGAGGTGATCCCTGATGGCCTTTTTCAATCGACCCGTCCCTTTGCCGTGAATGATGTCTATGGAGGACAAGCCGCCCAGCAGCGCGTTGTCAACCGCCTTGTCCACAACTGGAAGCGCCTCGTGAACGCGCAGGCCCACGACGTTCACTTCGCGTCGCGGGGTCGCAAGGGGGATATCTATCCTAACCTGGTCCTTTTTGAAAGAACTTTTTTCGTCAGGGCCCTCCAAAATCAACAGATCTTCTACGTCGGCCCGGGTTCTCACGTTTCCCAGGGCTACTTCCACGCGCCCCCGGTCCAACATCTCCCGAACCGCGCCTTCCTTCCCGAGCGATTTGATTATTACCCTCGCGCCCACCTGGATAGTTGGAACAGGCTTCTCCAGGGGGGTCCCCAATTCTTCGGAGACCTCTTCCCTGATCCGACTGATAATCTCGGTGGGTTTGCTCCCGTCCTTTATGAGACCCCTTTTCAGCGCTCGCTGCAAATCCTTGACTTGCCTTTCCGCGTTCCTCAGCGCATCCCGGGCGCGCATGCGAAACTCCTCGGCCACGGCTTCGCGTCCCGCTCGGGCCGCCTGCAATTCCTTGTCGAGTGCCAGGCGCTGTTCCTCAACTCCCTTGAGCCGGGTCTCAAGATCAGCGAGTTTTTCGCGCAAGCGAGCCATCAATCCTGAGCTTCCACCCGCGGCCTTGTCAACGTATCCGCGGGCGCGACTCACAACCCCCGGCAAGAGTCCGATCCGTTCCGCTGTGGAAATGGCATGAGATTCTCCGGGAAGATCGTATAAAAGCCGGAAGGTTGGTTCCAGGGTATCGGGATGAAACTCTACGCTGACATTATTTACTCCTGAGCCGCCCATTGCATAGGCCTTCAGGCTCGTGAGATGAGTGGTCACAACCGTGCGCGATCCCCGGCTGACGAGTTCGTCCACGATGGCCATGGCCAGAGCCGATCCTTCCTCGGGATCCGTTGCGCCCCCGAGTTCGTCCAGCAACACCAGGTCTCCGGGCCCGGCCTTTTCCAGAATCACCTTTATCCGCAGCATGTGCCCGGAAAATGACGACACCTTGCCCCTTATGTCCTGATCGTCTCCAATATCCGCCATAATCGCGGAAAATGGTTGGATCTTGGTTCCTTCCAGCGCGGGCAGCATGATCCCGCATCTGGTCATGAGGGGAAAAAGACCGGCTATCTTCAGAGCCACGGTCTTGCCTCCCATGTTGGCGCCGCTGATCACTGTGGCCCAAGTATCCGATTCCTGCGTCACGTCCATCGGGACAACTTCTGAACTTCGCAAGAGGGGGTGGCGCGCTCCAAGAATGCGAAAACCATCGGCCATTATCTCCGGGGCTATGGAGGACGTGTGCGCGGCGTATGACGCGCGAGCCTGAAACGCGTCCAGCCAAGCCAAGGTCCTATAATTGCGTGACATCTCATCCAGTGACTGACGGATTTCCTCGGTCAATTCAGCGAAGATCCTCCGGATCTCATCCCTCTCCTCGTCCATTAAGGATGCGACCTCATTGTTCAGTTCGACCACGTTCAAAGGCTCAACGTAGACCGACGCGCCGCTTCTGGAATGATCGTGAATAATCCCGTCAAGAAGCCCTTTGAACTCCGGCCGGAGCAGGATTACACACCGGTCATTGCGAACGGTCACGTAATCTTCCTGGACAACACGCGACAGGTCTTGATTCTCAACAATGGCTTCCAGCTGTTTTCGAATGCGCGCTCCTACCGACCTGTGGCGCTGCCGAATTCGGGACAGCCCGGGACTTGCCGAAGATCGAACCAGTCCGTGTCGGTCAAGGACGCGGTCCACGTGCGCTTGAATGTGCGGCAGGGGTCGGAATCTATTGACCGCCTCCCTTAGCAGTTCAAAGCGATCCCCCAGGGCTGCAAGACGGTTCTGAACGACTTCGACAGTGCCCAGTAAATGGGCGACCACCAGGATTTCCTCGGGTTCGAGCACCGTTGCGGGATTGTCCAGCTTGGAGAACATCCCTTCCAGCGGTATCAGGTCAGCCAGACCCAAGGGTCCTGAAACGCTGAGCATGTCCTTCAGTTCCGCCACCAGATCCAACTGGCCGGTCACCTGGACCAGGTCGGCCTCCGGCACAGTAGCCAGAACCTGAGCCTTCCCCGGAGAGGAAAGAGCGTGAGCCGCCACCTCTTCAAGAACCCCCGGCAGTTCAAGCCTCTCCTGACTCTCAGTAAGGAGATCGGTCAGGAATTGGTCGGATGGCTGTTCGGAATTCTGAATATTGTTCATGATTATCAGAAGGAACTAGAGGAACGGGCCCCTTTTGTACGGCGCGACCCGCGGTCGTCCCAAGGGAAGCCGCGACATTGGAAAAGCGGGGACATTTTCATACAAAAAAGGAGGCGCTGGAAAGCCTCCCGATTTCAGGCCTAGACCGACTATCCAAGAGGGCGACGAATGCGTCGCCCCTACAATTGCCACAGAAACCCGTTGCAAGGTTTATTTTGTGACAGACCCTGCGCGGTGACTTCACAGCCGCACAGGGATGCCTTCGGCCCTGAAGTACTCCTTCAGTTGCACTATAGGAATTTCTCTGTAATGGAATATGGATGCTGCCAGGACTGCGTCCGCATTACCCTTGACCACGGCCTCCTTCATGTGCTCTGCCGTGCCCGCGCCTCCTGAAGCGATTACGGGGATTCCTACGATGTCCGCAACCGCGCGTGTCATAGGAATGTCGTATCCGTCCTTTGTTCCGTCGGCATCCATACTCGTGAGGAGAATTTCGCCTGCGCCCAGCTTCTCAGCTCTCTCGGCCCACTCCAAACAGTCGATGCCGGTCATGGTCCTCCCGCCGTGGACGGAGATTTCAAAACCCGAGGGAGTGGCCCCGGTTTTCTTGCCGTCTATGGCAACCACTATGCACTGGCTGCCGAACATCAGGGATGCTTCTCTTATGAGATCAGGATTCTTGACCGCTGCCGTGTTCAGAGAGACCTTGTCCGCGCCCGAATTCAGCAATTGTCTGATATCCGCGGTACTCCTCACCCCACCGCCGACTGTGAGAGGCATGAAGACCTCTTCAGCGGTACGCGCCACCACATCCAGAATGATATTGCGCTTTTCGTGGGACGCGGTGATATCCAGGAAGACCAACTCGTCCGCGCCTTCCTCGTCGTAGTAGCGCGCGTTGTCCACAGGGTCTCCTGCATCCCGGAAGTTTATGAAATTCACCCCTTTGACGACCCTGCCGTCCTTCACGTCCAAGCAGGGAATGATTCTCTTTGCCAACATCTCAGGTCTCCGCCAACGCGATCGCTTCTTTCAGGTGAATTCCCCCTTCGTACAGCGCCCTTCCTATGATCATGCCCGTGACACCCACTTCGGCCAGGGTAAGGGCGTTCTCAACGTCTTGGAGGGTGGACACCCCACCTGATAGGATGACCGGAGTCTTGGTGTTCGCTGCGAAGTCTTTGGTAGCCGGTACGTTAGGGCCCTTCATCATTCCGTCCCTGTCAATATCCGTATAGATGAATGATGCGGGAGCGGTCTTGGCGAAGCGCGCCGCCAATTCCCAGGCCTTTATGCTCGTGCCTTCGGTCCACCCCTCCACTGCTAGGTATCCGGATCGGGCGTCAATCGCGACAGCGACCTTGCCGGGAAAACTGGACATGCAGCCGGCGACCCTATCGGGCTCACGCGCAGCGATTGTTCCTACGATCACGGTGCCGACCCCGATGTCAAAGTAGGCGCGCATGGTGGCTTCGTCTCTTATTCCTCCGCCCACCTGAATCGGCACGCTCACCGACTTCACGATCTCTTCAATCTGGGTGAGGTTGGCGGGTCTGCCCTTCACAGAGCCGTCCAGGTCCACTACGTGGATTCGCGACGCGCCCAGGCTCTCCCATTGGCGGGCCTGTGATGAGGGAACCTCGTTGAACACTGTCGAGGATTCCATCTTGCCCTGCCTCAGGCGGACACATTTACCGTCTTTCAGATCGATTGCCGGAATAATAATCATGGGATGGGATTAGTTTGGAATAAAAAAGCCCCCATGAAGGGGGCTTTTGTTACGAACTGAGTTTCCCGCTATTCTACAGGCAGATAGTAGACATAGGGGGGCCAAGGCACGATGAACTTCCACAT
>CAZGNL010000124.1:0-16409 GCA_964527475.1 uncultured Syntrophaceae bacterium | reverse complement strand
AAGGGATTGCTTCGCTACGCTCGCAACGAAGCAATCTCTATCGAGACGAAAGGGCTTCGTTTCTGGGAATCCGACGCTATTTCTGAGAAGCGCTATAATACCAATGCGCGTTCAAACAAGTGATAAAGAGCACTGCTGGACAAGCGTAAGCGTTCACCGTGACAAGTACAATTCTTTGAAAATACGTATGGGGGAGGTTTGGAGGGGGAGATGAGTCTCCCCCTCCATCCTCACCGGGCGCAGAACCGCTTCAAGTCCGGTGAACTATTACGGGCAAGCCGGCAGTGGCACCCAAGAACCCGATCTCACTCTCTTGATTGCGTATTGGTGTTATAGGGGGTGATGGCTGGTATGAATCTTTGGGCTTGGGCGCCGGAATGGGAAGGACTTTGCGCCCCCCTTTTTCGGGCCCTTTTCAAGTCATTGCCAGGGCATTCAGGGTTTCAGCGAACACTTGTTCGGGGGTGATTTCGTCCAGGCAGCGATGATCGTCGCACGTTCGTTTGCGGCAGCTCAGGCAGTCCAGGTCTGGGTGCTGAATCACTTGCCGGCCGGTTCCGTACGGGCCGACCTTTGCAGGGTCGGTGGGTCCGAAAAGCGCTATCACAGTGGTCCCCGCGAAGGCCGCTATGTGCATGGGGCCGGAGTCCACTCCCACGTACACGTCAGAGGCCTCAATCAGTGCCACGGCCCCGGAAAGGTCAAGTCGCCCCGCTGCAATTGTGGGCTTTTCCAGCATCTTCTCGGTGATTTCCGTTATGTAGGGCAAATCCTGTGGGCTGCCTGCAAAGCAGACTCTAACGCCGGGTTCGCGTATCAGCATGTCTGCCAGTCGTGCCCAACCGTGAACGGTCCAGAACTTGGATTCCCATCTCGCGCTCGGGTTGGCGTAGACGATTTTGTCCCCAGGACCGATTCCTTCGTGGGTGAGGAATGACCTGACCGCGGAGCGGGCCTTGGGATCGGTGACAATGCTGAAGTCCTGTTCCATTGGATCGCATTGTAGATAGGTTGCAAAGCTCATGTTTTCGTCAACAGCGTGGGGCCTTTGCGGGTCGGTAACGATGCAATGATGCTGAAACAGGGTGTTGAACTCCTTTGCGTGCGAAAAACCGATTCTCAATCCGTTCGGATTAGTGGCGGCAAGGAGGCCACTTCTCAATGACGCGTGCAGGTCCAGGACCAGATCGTACGGATTGAGTCGGAACCTCTTTCTCAAGTGGGCCAGGGTTCGAAGTGTGGCTCTCGCGGCCTGAAACACGACTCCACGCCGGGCATGAGGATCACTGGTGGATGGTATGAAAATAGGAATGATCTCGTCCACGGTCGGATCGCCGGCGATTATCCCCACAAAGGTCTCCTGAATGATCCAGCCGATGTGGCACGATGGGTGGCGCCGCTTTATGGCGTGAACCACTGGGAGCGTGTGTACCACGTCCCCCAGTGAACTGGGCTTGATGATGAGAATCCTTTTTCCATCGAGATCCATGATGTTACTCCGGCTCCCCATAAATACATCCCAGAGAGCAGCCATCAACCGGGGATCTTATTAGGGAATACGCCTTCGAATATGGCATATGAAAATGGATGTGTTGGGAAATCCTCCCGGTTCCGGCTTGGACCGACTATCCAAAAGGGCGTAGCATGCTACGCCCCTACGGTCGGGACCCAGGGCCTTTCCGGCATTTTGATGCTTGGTTGTCGCTCTTTTGCGATGGGAGTTGCATTGCACTCACCAACGGCCATGAATATCATGATCGTGATCCATTCAACCCCGGACCTATCAGGGCCTTAATGGTGTTCCATAGGGCCTGCTCATTGTCGGGGACCACACTTATCCTGAGCGCGCAGGTTTGTTCACTTTTCCTGAACCAGTCCGGGAGCTTCACCCAGTCTTTCTCCGTCACAACAACAGGAAGCGAGCCGGCCCGGGCAAATATGTCTTTGATTTCTGAATCGGTGAACCGATGATGGTCCGGAAACGCCAGGTGATCTGCAACCATCCAGCCCAGATCCGTAGCGGTTTTCCTGAAGCGTTCAGGATTTGCTATTCCCGATGCGAGGAATATTTCTTTGCCCACATACTCATCCAATGAAATGGAGTTGTGCGAGCCTGTTCCGGTAATGACGGCATCGGGTATCAGTCGGTGCCTAAACACCCGGGCCTCGTCGATCAGCGGCTCGGCACGCGTTGGCAGCGAGGCGTCAGGGCCCATCAGGACCACAACATGGGCCCGTTTAAGGGCTGATATCGGTTCACGCAACCTGCCCAGCGGAAACATCCGGTCTTCGGTTCCGTTCAAAAGGACGATATCTGCATCCCTTTCCAACTGGAGATGTTGGAACCCGTCATCAAGAATAGCGACGTCACAGCCGAAGCGGTCTTGAGCTACCCGAAGAGGGTCAATGCGTTTCCTACCCACGATAACAGGAACATGGGGTACTCGCTCCGAAATGAGATAGGGCTCGTCTCCACAAGTTTGGGGGCCCGGCCGCGGCTCGTGTGAGATTCCGTCTCCTACAACCAAGAACGGGTCACGGTAGGATCCCTTGTAACCTCTGCTTATCACCGCGGGTTTCAGTCCCCGGTCGCTGATCATCTCGGCAAGGTAAATCACAAACGGTGTCTTGCCGGCGCCCCCCATGAGAATGTTGCCCACAGATATTACCGGAATTCCGGCCCTTTCAGGCGTGATCAGGCCGTAGAAATAGGCCTTTTCCCTGGTTTTTTGAACTGCATAATAGACTGCCGCGGGAAAAGCCGGAAGAGCGCGCCTCAAGAAAGAGTGTACGTTTGCTTTCATTAGGGCGTAGTGGGAGTTGGAGCGGCCTTTTCCGCGGCGGATTCAGACGAGGAGAACTGCATGTTGTAGAGCCGTGCAAATTCTCCATTCTTAACAAGGAGATCGTCGTGAGTGCCTTGTTCTTCGATGCGGCCGTTTTTCATTACGTAGATGCGGTCCGCATTCCTGACTGTGGAAAGCCTGTGAGCCACAACAAGAGTTGTTCGACCTTTCATGAGCGCTTCGAGCGCGTCCTGAACAGCCTTTTCCGAATCCGAGTCCAGATTGGATGTGGCTTCATCCAGAAGTAGAATAGGGGGGTTTTTGAGCAATGCCCTGGCTATTGCGATGCGCTGACGTTCTCCCCCGGAGAGTTTGATGCCGTTTTCTCCAATGACAGTGTCGTACCCATTGGGAAGGGCCGTGACAAACTCATGGGCATGCGCGGCCTTTGCCGATCCGATTACCTTTTCCAACGGAAACTCTGGGCGGCCGTAAGCGATGTTATTTCGGACCGTGTCGTCAAACAAGATGGTCTGCTGAGTTACAATGCCCACGTTGCCTCTGAGGGAATTCTGGGTAAGATCCCGGACGTCTACCCCATCCACGAGTATTCTTCCGGAGGTCACGTCGTAGAAGCGAGGCAAGAGGTCGAGAAGCGTGCTCTTTCCCCCACCGCTCTCACCCACGATCGCTGCTACCTGGCCCGCCTTGACCTCAATGTTGATATCGTGCAGAACCGGTTCCTCCTCATATGTGAAGTTCACCGACTCGTACGCGATACCCTGGCTCACCGCGTTGAGGATAATTGCGTCGGGTCGGTCCGTGACATCAGGAGGGGTGTCCAGGAGAGCGAAGATTCTCTCGCCCGCGCTCGTGCCCTCCTGAATGTTTAGGTTCACCTCGTTGATCCGCTTGATGGGCTCATAGAGCATAAAGAGCGCTGTCATGAAGGAAAAGAAGGTCCCGGGGGTAGAATGTCCGTTTATCACCTGGTATCCGCCGTAGAAGACCACAGCACTGACCCCGACCCCCCCGAGGGTTTCCATTACGGGATTTGAAAGGGCCCTCACCTTGAATCGCCTCATGAAAGCCAGGAAAAGAGTGTCGTTGACCTTTGAGAATCGGGCCCGCTCATAGTCCTCCATTGCAAAGCCCTTTACGATCCTTATTCCGGTGATGGTTTCATTGAGGCGCGTCGTTATGTCCTCCAAGGAGACCAGCATCTGCCTGGAATATCGCTTCAGCCGTCTTCCAAATATCAGCAAGGGATAGATCGCGATAGGGAACACCACCATAGCAATGAGGGCCAACTGAAAATCCCTATAGAAGACTACGCCCACCAATACGACCACTGTCAAGGAGTCACGCACTATGCCCGTAATGGCGCTGGTCACGGCGGCCTGCACCAAAGCCACGTCATTGCTCATTTTGGAAATGAGTTCGCCCGTGGAATGGCGGACGTAGAAGCCCACGGACATTTCCTTGAGCTTGGCATACATCTGGTTCCGTAGATCGCGTATCACACTCTGGCCCAGGTAAGCCATGAGATAATACTGCCCGAAATCGCAAATTCCCTTCAGCACAAAGACAGAGATTATGGCCACAGGAATCAAAATGAGCATGTCAACGTTCTTGGTGATGAAGATGTCATCAAACGCGGGTTTCACCAGCAGTGCAAGCGCACCCGGAGAACCAGCTACGCCCACCATGCAAATCAACGCGAGCACAAGGCGCCCACGATAAGGCAAGATGTATTTTAGGAGACGCTTATAGACTTCCACGCTGTACCTCCCAAACCTGATGTAGACCTGCCGGGCCGGCTCAGGAAGATGACATTATTGCACGCTTCCGGCGCGTACTTCCCCTACAAGGTGAATTAAGGCAAAATTCTCACAGGCCCTTCAGCCGGGATGCCCACCACAATGATCTTGGCTTTCTCAGCATTGCGAACCATCTCATCATGGCCCGCAATCATGGTTTTGCCGGCCTCAATTGCCAGCACCCGCGCTTTTGCCGCCACCATGCTGTCGATGGTGGACGGCCCTATTCCAGGGACATCGAAACGCATATCTTGCGCGGGCTTGGCCATTTTGACCACAACGCAGTGCCGGATGCCCAGATCAGCCGATCGACGTATCGCCCTGTCCGTTCCGTCAATGGCTTCTACTGCAATTACAGCGCTGTTCTTGACCACGACGGTCTGACCGATGTCGAGTCCTCCGATGCCGCGGGCCATGGTTCTCCCGAATTCGATGTCCTTCCACTGTTTTTCTGTGGGAGATCCTCGGGTGATGACACGCTGAGGGGCCATCAACTTGCCGACCCAGGGGGTCATGTCGACGATGACGATCCCATCCTTCAAAAACTCGTCGGCTATGGCGGCCAACACGGTGTCATCGCGCCAGTCCTTCATCGATCTGATCATGTGCAGAGCGCGGCGATCGAACCTCATATTCCAGGGTCTCAAGAGGTTGGACTTCTCTATCTTACCGGCCATAACGACCCGGTCTATCTCATTTGACTTCAAGAAGGAAATCGGTTTCTGTAACTGTCCCAGCTTAAACCAGTCCACTTCATCGGCCACTTGTTCCAGAGAGGGATCCGTGAACCCCTTAAGCGCTATGACCACAACACGATAGCCCTGGCTCACGGCCTCTTCCGCCACGGAGCGGGGCAGATCTCCGGTCCCGGCTATGATGCCCAAACCAGGCACTATCTGGCCCCCTTGAAAGCATGCCTGCTGAGAGAGACCTTTGCCATACCCCGTTTTGACGTGACCAGAAAGTCCGCGAATATCAGTGCCTCGGGAGTGTGGGACATCTCTTCGCGGATCCTCTCAGCGGCCGATTCCATCTTCAGAGACGACCGAAACGCGATCTTGAAGGCCCGCTTGAGCTTTCGGATAGTCGCCCTGGAAAAGCCGTTGCGTCTCAAACCTACCTCATTGAGACCGTAAACGTATATCCGAGTGCCCGTTGCCAGGGTGTAGGGTGGGACATCCTTTGCCACTCCCGATACGCCTCCCACCAGTGCGAATTCGCCCACCCGAACAAACTGATGAACCGCGACTATCCCTCCCAGGATGGCCCGCTGCCCGATCTCGATGTGTCCCCCAAGATGGGCCGAGTTGGCCATGATGACCCCGGGACCCAGTATGCAATCATGGGCCACATGGCAATATGCCATGAGAAAACAATCATCGCCGATTGAGGTGGTCGATCGTCCCCTGGCCGTTCCACGGTGAATCGTAACATATTCCCGGATTCTCACTCGGGCGCCTATTTCGACCCGCGTATCCTCTCCTTCATAGCTCAAATCCTGGGGGGGGCCGCCGATGGCGGCGAAGGGTGAAACTATGGTCTCAGCGCCGATGCTCGTGTTTCCCTCGATCGTGACATGCGGTCCGATCTCGCAGTCGTCACCTATGGTAACCTGATCTCCGATGACCGAATATGCGCCGACGGTCACATCTTTTCCCACATGCGCGTTGGGATGAATAACAGCCGTGGCGTGTATCATGAATCTTCCTTGTTGCCGGCTTTTGCCAAGCGTTCCAGTTTTCTTACCCGCTCCAGGATCTCCGGAAGCCTCTTGAAAAGGGCCTGAGCGCGCAGGAAGACCTTGTGGGGCATAGCAGGGACCGATCCTGCCATAACCGAACCATCGGGAACATTTCTGTAGATCCCGACACGCGTGGCGAGTATCACCCTGTCACCCACCGCGACATGATCTTTAATCCCAACCTGTCCGCCGATCATGCAGCCGGCCCCTATGGACGAGCTGCCTGCGATCCCGGTTTGCGCGGCAATTACGGTTCCGCTTCCTATTTTGACGTTGTGCGCGACCTGGACCTGATTGTCCAGCTTCACTCCATTGCCCAGCCTTGTGGACCCGGCAAGAGCGCGGTCGATTCCACACAACGCTCCGATCTCCACATCGTCCCCGATTTCCACGGTTCCGCTGTGGTATTTCTTGACGACAATCGGCGCGCCCTCCTGATCAACGTCCGGGGCAAAGCCGAACCCGTCGGCGCCGATCACGCTTCCTGCGTGAACGATCACCCGGTCGCCGATGACGACGCCTCTATAAACAGTGACATGAGGGAAGATCCTAGTATCCGCGCCCACCCGGACATCCTCGCCTATAACTACGTGAGGACCGATCACCGTCCTGTCGCCGATATATGCTCCTCTTCCTATAAGCGCAAACGGTCCAACCGAGATGTTCTCGCCGAACCCGGCCTTTGGATGAACGTCCGCCTTAGGAGAAATCCCGGACAGCGGTTCTTCATAAGGATAGAACAGAGAAGTAAGCCTGGCGAAAGCCGCCTCCGGATTCAAGGAGCGGATGTGCGGCCTTCCCCCGGGGGCATCCAGGTCGGACGGAAGTATCACCGCCCGGGCGCTGCTGCGTTCCAATGCGCCCAAGTAACGCGGATCCGAGATATAGGTAATGTCGCTTTCAAGAGCGTGCTCCACGGGCCTTACCCCGGTGATCTCAGGTCCAGGTGTCTCCGAGGCCTGGGCTCCCAGGAAGCGGGCAAGATCTTCCAGGGTGTACGCCATTAGGTTCGAGATACCCCTCTACTATTAGTCCTTTTTCTTGGCCGGCGCAGGCGCCCTGCGTTTCGGGGCCGGCCTTGCCGCCGGTTTCGGGGCCGCCTTTCCCGCCGGTCTGGCCGTCGGTTTAGGCGCGGTTCCCGCGCGATCGTATGACTTTGCGGCCACATCTGTAATGTCATAGGCATCCGCAGCGGAAATGAGAGCCCCTGAATTGAGTATCATAGAGTAGTTGCCCTGCTTCCTTATGCCGCCTATTATCTTTCTAACGTCTCGCTGGAAGAGGGCCATGTGCTCCCGCTGCGCATTCTGAAGACTGTTCTGGGCTCCCTTTTCCGCCAACTTGAACTCCATCTCCTTGATGCCGATCTCCTTGATCTTGGCTGTTCGCGTTTGTTCCTTCAGCATGGGGCCCTGTTTCTGAAGCTGCTCCTTGAGGGTGATGATCTCCTTCCTCTTCTTCTCAAGATCGGCCCTCTTGCGTGCGACAAGTGTAGCGAATTTCTTCTGCATTTGCTGGTACCTGACGGACTTCTTGGCGAATTTCTCGAAATCCACGAAAGCCAACTTCAGTCCCTGAGCCTGCCCGATACCCGAAAAAAGAATGATTCCCGCAAAAGAGGCGGCAATCACAATGGCGATAGTCCTTCTCATAAAAGTTCTCCTTGTTCTAGTAGAGGCTCGGTTGGTAGCCGCATGCGCGTTGAAGCGGTAACCGAACCGAAATTCCGGTTCAACTTCTTAAGGTTCGGAATCATGGAGCATGGCCCGCTTCATGAGCCATCGGTGCGGCCCGGCTCCGTATCCCGGCTGCAAGTTACGCTACTCGAACCAGTCCCTGCGGCCGGCACGCGGGAACTCCGTTCCCCATATCTCCAGTGTCTTGCAAGTATCAGAAAAGCTGGCCCATTGCAAAGGCGAAGTTTCCGGGCGCTTCTCCTTTTCGCGGATTGATCTTCCATCCGTATTCGATGCGGATCGGGCCCATAGGCGAGATCCATCGGATTCCGAGCCCGGCCCCTGCTTTGACCTCATCAAATAAGGGGCTGTCCGAAGCGTTCCACGCGTTGCCCGCATCCACAAAGGCGACTCCGTGAATTTGTTGCGACTGTATCAATGGGAATAGACATTCCAGGTTACCGAATACACCCCTATCTCCGCCCATGGCATAGCCGTTCTTGTCCCGTGGACCGATCTCACGGTCTTGGTATCCTCTGATGCTGTGAACCCCTCCCAGTAGGATTCTGCGGTCAAATGGTATGGGCTGCTCCCCCACCTCTGCCAGAAGCGACGCGTTGGCACGAACTTTGAACAAGATCTTCCTGAACATGGGCCTGTAGTAGACTGCTTCCGAGAAGTATTTCGAGAAAGCCACATCTCCCCCGAACCCTGAAAGCCGAGTTCCCATAGAGACCTTGGCTCCCCCGGTGTGAATCACGCCACCTACGCGAGTGTCCCTGCTCAGAGCCAGCGATATGGCGTTTTCCGATATGTTCAAGAATTTTAGAACATCTGTGTTGTACCGACGGTAGTACTCTTTCACTGCTCCGGCAAATCCTCTGTCGATTCCGCCCAACTTGGTGGTATCTCGTGAAAAGCCCGTAGACAAGCTCCAGAAGCCATAGACGGGAAACCCGAGATGGGCGCTGAAACCGCTGCTGATGCGCTGATAACGGGGTTCCTTTGACGTAGTGTTATAGCCCCGAAGGGTGCCGTTCAGAGGCATGTCCAGAAGCCACGGATAGGATATGGAACCTTCGTAGGTGTTCTTGCGGCCCGAAATGTTGCCCTTTCCGCTAACAGTGATGCCGAGCCCGAACAGATTGCGTTCTTTGAGGTCGATGTTGCCCACCGGCCCATCCTGGGTCGAAAAGCCCATGCCCGCCGCCAGTGAACCGGTCTTTTTCTCCATGACTTGCACTTTTACATTCATGAGGTCAGGACGAGAGCCCGGGGCTGTATCGACCGTGACCGCCTCGAAAAAGTCCATGGATTCCAGCCTCTGCTTGGTCCCTTCGATGGAGGAGGCGCGGTAAAGATCGCCTTCGCCCACGAGAACGGACCTTCTGATAATCTTGTCTCTGGTCCGATCATTTCCTGCGATGTCAACCTTCTCGATGGTAATACGGCGGCCCTTGTTGATCTTGAAGGTGGTGTCCACGAAGTCGTGTTCGTCATTGATGTTTCGCAGAGGCTCAACATCAACGTACGCGTAACCCATGTTCTGATAGAGCTTGGTCAGCTTCTTCGTGTCCTCGGCCAAGACCGACCCTTTGTACCAGGTCCCAGGCTTTGTGTCCAACACCCCGATTATCTTTTCCTCGGGCATTATCAGATCGCCTTCCACATCCGTGTTTCGTACCTGGAAGCGGTCTCCTTCGTGGATCGGATAGGTCACGGTAACGGATCCGTCCTTTATACGCATCTTGGGAGCGCCGACTTTGCCGGTCACATACCCCTTTTCGTGGAGATATCCTATAAGCCTTCGACGGTTCAGTTCGAGATCTTCCCGGGTGAATTTCCCCGTATCGTCCAGGAACCAGGTCCAGCTCTTCTCCTTTATGGTCATGATTTTTTTGATTTCGTCTTCGTCAACGTGCTTTCGGCCATCCAAAACTATTTTGGTCAAGTAGCTCTTCTCGCCCTCCTCGATCTTGAAGATCAGCTCGGCCTCACTACCCGACAATTCCTTTATCTCGTATTCGATCTTTGGCTCATAGTATCCTTCCTTTTCATACATTCTCTTGATCTTGGCAATGTCCGCGCGGATCTTCTGAGGCTTTGCAAAGGAGAAGGACTTTGTGGTGAGTTCGTCCAATATTTTGTCGGTAGTGAAAACCGAATTGCCCTTTACCTCGATATTCTTTATGGACGGAAGCTCCTGGAGCACTATTTGAAGATCCACTCTTCCCTCACCGCCATCTTTTGCATGGATCTGAACGTCGTCGAAATAGCCCAGCGAATAGATGCTTCTTATTTCTTTGCCGATTTCGGATTTGCGGAACGGCTTCCCTTCCATCAGTTCCAGCTTGTTTTTGATAGCTTGGTCCCGAATGCGCTTGTTTCCCTCGAGGTTGATCTTGCCGATCACGGGCCTGTTGAGGAGCTCCCCGCCGATCCTATCCGCAATGTTTTCCATACGGGCCACTATATGTTCCATGCCCGTGCCGGTGGCCGTGAAGGATTGCGGCTTGGTCGGTTTTTTCATGTCGATGACCGAGATGATCAGGGAAGATCCTTTTTCCTGTTCGGTGACCACGCCCCATATGACCAGGTCCGCCTTGTCTCGCCGGGCCAGACGGGCGATTCGGCGAAAGTCCGTCTTTTTCTGTTTCAGTGCGGCTTGAAACGCATGCCCCGGCACAAGATTCACTCCCCCCTCACCAGCCAACCTCCTGGCAAACGCCTGAGCCAACGGCATGTTGAAACTAGCTGTCCCCTTCTTTGAAACCGCCTTGAAGGGGAATACCATCACTTTCTTTTCCTGATTGTCTTGCGCCGGCGAGAGGGCCGGCACAAGGAGCAATATAGTTATGAGGATACCGATACTTTTCATTGAAGTTCCACCAGTTTTCCGGCCACCAGTCCCACTCGCCTGTCCATGGCCTGAGCAAGTGATTCTTTGTGAGTGACCACTATCAAGGTAGTTATCCGAGACCTGTTCAGATTTGTCAGCAGGCTCTCGATTTCCTCGGCCTTGGTCGGGTCCAGGTTCCCTGTCGGTTCATCGGCCAACACCACGTCAGGATCCATGATCAGCGCTCTAGCAATAGCCACTCGCTGCTGCTCCCCTCCTGAGAGTTCTCCGGGTCGGTGGCTCGACCGATGGGACAGCCCGACTTCTCGAAGCAGATCCAGGGCCTTATCTCGGATCTTCTCGAGATCCAACCCTGCGATAAGCGCCGGCATGACAATGTTTTCCAGTGCCGTAAACTCAGGCAACAGCTGAAAGAATTGAAACACAAAGCCTATCCGTTTGTTGCGTATCTTCGCCTTGGCCTGATCACTCAGGCTCAAGACGTCAATTCCGTCCAGGGTAACCGCGCCTTTGCTCGCACTGTCGAGCAAACCCAGAATGTGCATCAGAGTGCTCTTGCCCACTCCTGAAGGACCGCGGACAGCTACGCTCTCGCCACGCTTCACCGAGAAGTCTATGCCTCGGAGAACCTCCACTAGCCCGTCTCCGCTGGTGAAAGTCTTCCACAGGTCTGTAACTTCGTAAAGCGTCGGCTCACTCATAACGCAGAGCCTCCACGGGTTCCATTCGGGCGGCACGCACCGAAGGATAGAGCGTGGCCAGAAAACAGATGGTCAGAGCTACAATGCACACGACTGCGATATCGACCCCATGAGCATCCACAGGGAGCGTAGCGATTGTGTAGATTTCCGGCGGAAGCTCGATGATAGGATATCGGGCAAGAAACGCAAGTCCTCCCAGTCCGGCCGCCAAACCAAGAAGAGTTCCCACGATTCCGACCATCATGCCCTGAATTATGAAGATTCGCATTATTTTGTCCGAGGTCGCTCCAAGGGCCTTGAGTATCGCTATATCGCGGCTCTTTTCGACTACGAGCATTATCAAGGATATTATAATGTTGAAGGCGGCCACCAGGACGATGAAGGTGAGGATGACGAACATCGCGGCCTTTTCAAGCTTCAACGCGGCGAAGAGATTTCGATACATCTCACGCCACGTCCTGGTCCATATGGGAGATCCCAGCGATTTCTCAATAAGCCTTCCCAGCACAGGGGCCTGGTATATGTCCGAAAGTTTGACCTCAATCCCTGTGACACCGTCGCCCATTTCAAAGAACTTCTGAGCTTGACTCAGGTCCAGGTAAGCCAGGTTGGCATCGAACTCGTACATGCCGGACCTGAAAATCCCCACGACGCGGAAATTCTGAACCCTGGGAATCGCTCCTATGGGGGTTCGTTTGCCCTGAGGCGAAATGAGCTGGACCATATCCCCGAGGCGAAGTGAATTTCTGATAGCCAGTTCCTTTCCCACAATGACTCCGCCCACTCCGTCTTTGACTGTGGCCATGGCTTCGATGCTTCCTGTTTGGAGATACTTGGGAAGTGAAATGACTTTGCCCGCGGTGTCGATGTCTATGCCTCGCACAACGACCCCTCTGACCCTACCTCGTGTGGAGATCATGGCCTGACCGTAGACGTAGGGGGTCGTCGCGATGACACCGTCAAACTTCTCGATCCGATCCATCAATTCAGGCCATCCGGTTACCACTCTGCTGGAATGGTTCATTACAACCAGATGAGAGACGGTTCCGAGTATCTTCTCTTTGAGATCCTTCTCAAATCCGCTCATCACCCCGAGCACGATTATTAGAGTCATGACTCCCAGCACAACTCCGAGCACGCTGAACGCGCTTATCACCGATATGAAAGCCTGCTTTCGCCTCGCCCTCATGTACCGCAGGCCGACAAGGATCTCGAAAGGCAGCCTCATTCAGTTCCTCTTTCCGGCCTCATGTGGGGGAAGAGTATGACTTCCCGAATAGATCGGGAATCGGTAAGGAGCATTACCAGTCTATCAATACCCAGCCCCTCTCCTGCGGCAGGGGGCATTCCGTATTCCAAGGCTCTCAGAAAGTCATCGTCCAGGAAATGGGCTTCCTCATCACCGGAATCACGAGCCCTGACCTGTTCTTCAAAACGGCTGCGCTGATCGAGCGGGTCTGTCAGTTCAGTAAATGCATTTGCCATTTCACGGCCGCACACATACAATTCAAACCGATCCGTGACAGTAGGGTCATCGTCGTTTCGGCGCGCCAAGGGTGAGACTTCCACAGGATATTTGTGAATGAAGATGGGGCCCCACAGGTTCTCCTCAACAAACTCATCGAACAGAGCCATCCAGAGCTTGCCCAGAGAGTCGTCCTTACCCACCTCCAGGCCGGCCTCTTCCACTTTGGTTTTCACCGCATTTCGATTGTCAATTTGATCCGGGGTGAGATCTGTGTGTTTGAGAAGAGCGTCTTTTACAGTCATTCTTTCCCAGGGACGTGTGAAATCAACCCCACGGCCTCCATGATCAAACTTGAATCCGTTGAAAACCTTTTGCGTAACACCGCACAGCATTTCTTCGGTCATGTCCATAAGGTCTTCGTAAGTGGCGTATGACTGATAGAATTCAAGCATGGTAAACTCAGGGTTATGCTGCGTTGACACCCCTTCGTTTCGAAAGTTTCGATTTATCTCAAATACCTTGTCAAAACCTCCCACCAGGAGCCTTTTCAAATAGAGTTCCGGGGCCACCCTCAGATATAGATGGCGATCCAGCGCGTGGTGGAAAGTCTCGAATGGTTTTGCCGTAGCCCCTCCCGGAAGGGCCTGCATCATGGGAGTTTCTACTTCCAGGTACCCGCGTTCGGTCAGGAAGTCTCTGAGATAGCTTATGATGACGGTTCTCTTCCGAACAATCTCCCTGACCTCGGTATTGACGATCAGATCCACGTACCGTTGTCGATAACGGGTTTCCACGTCCGACAGACCGTGCCATTTTTCAGGAAGCGCCCTCAAGGACTTCGTAAGGATTTTGAAACTATCCACAAAGACCGTGAGCTCCCCTGTCTTGGTCCGAAAGAGTCGTCCCCTGAACCCGACGATGTCGCCCACATCCAGTTTCTTGGCCAGTTTGAAATCATCGGTCCCCAGATTGTCGCGGGTCAGCATGACCTGTATGTCTCCCGATGAATCCCTCAGACGCAAGAAAGCCAGCTTACCCATGTTGTTTCGGGCCATGATTCGACCAGCCACAGCGCGCTCCGGCTCTCCTTCCGGATCGGTTCTGTCCACTCCTTCCCATTCGGAATGAAGCTGTTGCGCTGCCGCGTCGGGAACAAAGCCTATGGCAAACGCAGGAATACCAAGTTTTTCAAGCTCTTGGACCTTCATGAGCCTGGCCTCGGTCAGAGAAGCTGGATGCTGTTTCCTTTTGTTTGTGGCCGTCTCGGGCAAATTGAAAATCTCCTTGACTCTTACCTGATTTGACCGGTATTCTAATCGTTTCCGGCCTCGAAAGTCAAGTGCGCCGAGTAACGGGCAGTAACCGTCCAGTCATGTGCGGTTCCGGAAGGAAGGGATGTTACATCCTAAGCGCTCTGTTGGGGGCAAAAAGTGCGAACCCACAGGCGCCCCCTTTGAAAGCCCATTCCTACAAAAGCCCTCTTTGTTCGCAGAAGCGCCGGTCCCAAGTAGGGGAGGCGGAGCCTCCCGGTATGCATTCCCAGGCAGAGCCTGGGAACGAGAGGAAAAGAGTCCCGGAGGGACGACTGAAATCAACCCCACAGATGCCGTTCGTCATAGTTTCCTCTTAGACCCACTATCCAAGAGGGCGACGCATGCGTAGCCCCTACGTACGGGACCCACGACTTTGCGGACATTTTCATGTTTCGCTGTACCTCTGTTTTCAGGCATGGGAGTCGGCATAAGCCCGGACGTAGGGGCAGGCTCTATGCGTCTGTCCGTACCATTTCCAAGTCCGCCGTAACTTCAGGCCTGCACTCCTGTTATCAGACCACTTGATCCTCCAATATTGAGGGACTATAATGGCTCGCCATGTCGAGCGAATTCCCTGTTCTACGAATGGTCCGGAGCCGCGGCGCTGGAATCAGATCAATCGTGTCTTGTCTGTTCGTTGTCACGATGCAGGTTGCGTCTCCGGTTTTTGCGGAATTCAACCCTGCTGGATGGAGGCTCTACCGGGCTGTCCAAGTTCCTGCCACCGTTCCCAAGGGTCTGGTGGCGATCGGCCTTGAATCAAGCGTGATCCAGGAATGCCTTCCAAATATGGAGGATCTGAGGATGGCGGCCTCTGACGGATCGGAGGTCCCGCTATTGATTCAGCGTCCGACGGCAGGTGAAGAGCCGGCCGCGTTGAGGGCTAGAGTCTTCAGGATGGCCAAGAGGCCGGGAGAGTGGACGGACATCCGGATCGACAAGACTGCCAAGGTTCTCTCGTGTGGCATTGAGGTCCGGACCGCTTCCAAGGATTTCCTTCGTAGAGTGGAGATTCGCGGCTCGGACAACGACCGAGACTCATACGTGATTCGCCTGGATGGGCTCATTGCCGACATGAGCGCCCCGGGCACCCTTCGCAGCCTTGATATCCGGCATGCTCTCAACAATTTTCGGTACATCCATGTCAGGATCCTGGACAAAGGCCGACCATCGCTGGACATCGGAGGTGTGGTTTGTCATCATCCCACGGATCGAACCCGCTCAACGGTACCGGTCAATGTGAGAATTCTGAAAAACAAGCGCGGCCGGGCGGCTGGCTCCCGTACCATGGTCGCGGATCTGGGCAAGATGCGTTTTCCGATGGTGAGCCTGGCAATCTCAAGCCCTGCCGAGCAGTTCATCACACCCGTTACCATAGCCGGAAGTCACAGTCCCACCGCCCAGACGTGGGAAAGGATCTATGAAGGGACCTTTTTTCGCATCCGCAAAGGCCAGGCGGTCAAGGAGCGGTTGGAAGCACAGTTCAGGCCTACAACCTTCCGATATGTGAAGCTGGAAATGTCCGGAGGAACACCGGCGCCTTTAGTCGTGGACGACATTCGCGTGAACGCGACCATGCCTCTGGCAATTTTCCATCACAGTCCCGGGCGGAATTACCGCATGTACTACGGCAATCCTCAGGCCTCGGCGCTGCCGCCATACCCGGGTCCTGTCCCGGCCGACCCTGCGGCAATACTCGCGGGGTCCTCCGCCATCAGACTGGGCCGCGTTCAGAAGAACTCTTCTCCGCGTGCTGAGCGAGTCGCGGTCACGCCACAACAACACCTATCATCGACCCCTTCCGGACTTCGGAGCATCGCGGGCGCAGTACTGGTCTTGGCCGGACTCCTGCTCCTGTTCAATCTGATGCTCAGGTCCCGTTCCCGTAGAAAGAGATCCGGATATTAATGGTTCATCGGGCTTGATACCAACTTACATGCCTAAAAACAGAGGCACAACGAAACATAAAAGTCCTTTCCACTGTGCAAAGGTCCGGGGCTTCGCCTCGGACAGGGTACTCCAAGAGCGCGCACGCTGCGCATGG
>CAZGNL010000123.1:0-16430 GCA_964527475.1 uncultured Syntrophaceae bacterium | reverse complement strand
CCGAACCGGACTCCCAGCACCCCCTTTGGTTTAAGCTTCGTGGTGAACGATTACGAAATTACTTACATTGATGAAAGGCCGTCAAACACTATGAGGGTAGGTACGGGACCGGGAGCGGGATATTATAGGCAGCCGATTGCACCGCCGACGTTTACGTCGCTTTTGAGAAAGGGTAGCGGACAGATAGATTTATTAGTGACCCAGTTGAGCGACCCTTCTATGCGGCAAGGATTTAGAATATCAGACCCAACTCCGGTGCCCAATATAATCACGATCGGGCCCGGAGGTAAGATATGCTTGGAGATTCTGTGATCTACTCTCCAAGCCGTTTTATCCTCTGATGGAGGCGGCTCTTGCTCATAAAGCCGGAGAGTTTAGGACCGAAGATGATTATTGCTGCGCTTCCGTTATGAGGTATGGGGGTTGTCATCAGGTTGTTGGCGCTCACCATAGATCAAATAGTAAACCGTAGGGACCACTAACAGCGTGAAGAGGGTGGAAGCGAAAATCCCGAATATGAAGGACCAGGCAAGCCCGGAAAAGACCGGGTCCAGGGTGATGACCCATGATCCGAAGATCGCGGCCCCGGCAGTCAGGACAATGGGCGTAAAGCGAACCGCTCCGGATTCTACGACAGCCTGCTTGAGATCCAGCCCCTCTCTGGTTCTGGAATGAATGAAATCGATGAGTATGATGGAATTCCTTACCACAATTCCGGCGAGCGCAATCATCCCTATCATTCCGGTGGCAGTGAAGAATATGGAATCTCGATACGCTCCTATATCCTGAGCCAGGAATACGTTGAGCAGAGCAAAACCGGGCAGAATGCCGATCAGAGTCAAAGGAATCGCGACCATTATAACCAGTGGAATGCCGAAAGACTCGGTCTGTTGCACGAGAAGAATGTAGATCAGGAGCAGTGCCCCGGCAAAAGCCAGGCCCAGGTCCCTGAAGACCTCAAGAGTAATCTGCCATTCTCCTTCTCCTGCCAATTCCACTCTGAACCCGTTGGCAAGAGGGGTCTTCTTGATTGCACCTTGCAGGTCGAATATTGCCTCAACAGGGCTTCGGCCAGCTGTCTCGCCTGTGACGTAAACCACTCGCGCCATATTCTTTCTATATATGGATTTGTCGATAGCCGTCTCTCTAAGTTCCCCCAGTTCGTTGAACGGAACCAGTGACCCGTCCGGCGCCTTGAGTCGGAGTGGACCCATGTCCTCGGGCCGCGACCTCAATGACCTGGGAAGGCGCAGATTGATCTCCAGCGGCGTCCGCTCCGAGTCGTCATGAATTGTCGCGGGAGATTCACCCCCAAGAAAGATCCGGGCCGAACGCGCTATTTCTGCTGCCGTAATACCGGCAAGACCTGCTCGGGTCCGGTCGATCACAAAATCGTATTTCAATTGGGGATACTCCACACTGTCGTCCACGTCGACCACCTGATGGGTGGCTTCCATGATTTTCCGCACTTTGGCCGCTTCAACCACAAGGTCATCATAGGAGGCCTCCGGGGGTCCGTAGACTTCAGCTACGATAGTGGAGAGCACGGGTGGCCCCGGTGGAACTTCCACTATCTTCACGTTTGCGCCGTGCTCCCTGGCGATCCGCTCCACTCCGGGCCTGATTCTCAGCACAAGGCCGTGGCTCTGAAAGACACGCTCTTCTTTGTGAACCAGATTCACCCGAATGTCCGCAACGTTGCTCCCCTTACGTAGATAGTAGTGGCGCACCATCCCGTTGAAATCCATAGGAGAAGCCATGCCGGCGTATGACTCAATGTCTCTCACCTCGTTGATGGGGGCAAGATACCTTTCCAGGTCCGCGACCACCCGGTCGGTCCGTTCCAGGGTTGTCCCTTCGGGCATGTCTACGAGAATGAGGAACTCATTCTTGTTGTCGAAGGGGAGCATCTTGACCGGAACCAGCTTCAGGACCACCAGCAAAACGGATGCCAGCAAAGCCACGGCAACGCCCGCCAGGAACATGTGGGTCTTGGAGCGACTTTCCAACAAGGGCGTAATCAGTCGGCGATAAGACCTATAGATCGCGCCGGACTTGAAATCGTACGGCTCTTCGTCTTTTTCATATTCCCTTTTCAGCGCGTGGTAAGTAGCCCAGGGCGTAACGGTAAACGCCACGACGAGGGACATGATCATCGCCACAGGAACATTCAGGGCCATAGGTCGCATATATGGTCCCATCATCCCGGTTATGAAGAACAGAGGAATGAACGAGGCTGTTACAGCCAGTGTGGCAAGGATCGTCGGCGGACGGACCTCATCCACGGCCAAAAGCGTCGCGTCCAGGGGAGGGTGCTTCTTCAGTTTAAAGTGACGGTGAATATTCTCCACATCCACTATGGGATCATCCACCAACAGCCCAAGGGAGAGAATCAGAGCGAACAGGGTGACACGATTGATAGTGTACCCCACCAGAAGATTGGCAAGAAGGGTAACCCCAAGAGTCATGGGGACGGCAAGAGCTACTATCATGGCCTCTCGCCAGCCGAGCATTATGGTCAACAAGGCTATGACGCTCAATACTGCGATGCCCAGGTGCTTGGCCAGTTCATCGACTTTCTCGTCAGCGGTCTTCCCGTAGTTCCTGGTCACCAGAACGCCCACATCCGACGGAATCACGCTCAGCTTGAGATCCTCCACTTTACTGACAAGGTGTTCCGCCACCTCCACGGCATTGGTACCCTTGCGCTTTGCAACCGCGCAAGTGACCATTTGGTAGGATTTTCCCCGGCGAGAGGCTTCAGATTGTTGCAGATGCGGATCACCATCTGAACCAGGCCCAAAAGAGATGCGAGTGTAGCCGGTTACCTCCGCGGGCCCGTCTTTCACGTCCGCGACATCTCTAAGAAAGACCGCCTTATTGTCATGCACCCCGACAATCAATTGCTTCAATTCGTCCACGGATCGGATGAAGGGTCCGGCATCCACAACTATCTCCCGGTCCATCCGGTCCATGAGGCCCGCACGGAGGTTGACATCGGCCCCTTTGAGCGCTCGTTCCATTTCCAGGACCGACACGTGCCGCGCGGCCATCTTCTCAGGGCTCAGCAGAACTCTGACTTGTCGTTTCCGACCCCCCACGAGGTAGGCCCTTCCCGCGTCCGGGACCCGCTGAATTCTATGTAGAATCTCTTCCGCGACTCGTCTCAGTTCATAGTCGGAGTACCGCGCGCTATAGAGAGCGAATGTCAAAATGGGCACATCATCGATCTCGACCGGTTTTACCACCCATCCCTTGACGCCCCGCGGAACTTGATCGACGTACGACATGATCTTGCTGTGGGTCTTCAGGAGGCTTTCTTCGCGGTCTTCGCCCACATAGAAACGGACGGTCACTATTGCCGCGCCCGCGCGAGATGCGGAGTACACGTATTCCACTCCGTCTATTTCCCACAATTTGTGTTCCAGGTTGATGGTAACCAGGTTCTCCACCTCTTTGGCGGTTGCGCCCGGGACATTGATCATCACGTCAACCATGGGAACCACAATCTGGGGTTCCTCTTCCCTGGGAGTAACCATCAACGCTGCCACGCCCGCCAATAGAGCTCCGATAATAAATATGATCGGCAGCCTGGAAACCAGAAAAGCCTCTACGATCCGGCCGGTGAATCCAAGGTTATATTTCTCGGAAAGGTTCATGACCTGGCGCTTTCAATCTCTGTAGGTTTAGATGAGCAAGCTCGTTTCTGCGGCATGGGCCCTGGAACCGACATTAGGCGCCTCTCACAGCCCACCGGGTTGAAAGCCGGCTAATCATGGCAAGTGTCATCTTAATAGGAGCCATTCCAACGTGCTGGTGAACGGATACGGAAAGAATGCCGGCAATGGGTCTCCACCGCGGCAATAAGCCGACAAACTGTATGAAAAGATAGCACCTCCCCACTTGCCCGTCAACTCCGCCCGGAGCTACTCACGTAACCATTCACTTACGAGCGGCCGACGGGAACGATCACGTTCCTGCGTTTGGCGCCCTCCTAGGGCTTGTCTGAAAATAAACCTCTCAATTCTCACAGTGCCCTTACCCCGGCGAACCCCGGGTCGTAGTCCGGGGCATGTCCCGGGGTCCAGAAAGTCTTGAAGAAGCCTGGATTCCGGCTTTCGCCGGAATGACGGTAATAAGTTCCGGGAAGGTTTCAGGATTCATAGGTTGTAGTACTTGTTTCGGGACAAGCCCTTACGAGGGGCAACTTGCGCAGATCCAACTACACGAGAAGCTGTCGGGACAGGTCATTGTAGGGGCTACGCAAGAGTCGCCCTCTACTCGGCGGGTATCGTGCAGGTCCGATCTCCAATAGTTATCGAGGGTTTGTCTCACGAATCCAGACGCCTTTGCGGTCCCGCCGCACGTTACACAAGGCTTTCAATTTCTTTTCATTTGGTACTTGACATTCGAAACAGGAGTGCCTATCCTTTCTAGTATTGATAACTAATCCCACTAAGGAACACCTATTGCAAGCCAAGGCTCCATTGCGCAAGACAAAGCAGAGAGAGGTCATTCTCGAAGAGCTGAACAAGGTGAAAACTCACCCAACAGCCGACGAGATCTATGACATGGTGAGGAGGAGCTTGCCCAATATCAGCCTTGGCACTGTTTACCGCAACCTGGAAGTCCTGTCCGAGGCCGGTCTCATCCGCAAGCTTGATTTGGCCGGAACCCAGAAGCGTTTCGACGGAGACACCAGGGAGCACTATCATGTGCGCTGCAACAGATGCGGACGTGTGGATGACGTGCCCGGTGAGCCCATCCCGGCCATTGAACGGGCCATCGGGAGAATGAGCGACTACGTGATCGAGTCCCATCGACTGGAGTTCACAGGCTATTGTCCTGAATGTCAAAAGGAGATGAGTCAGATGGACGGAAACTCCAAAGCAAGACCAAAAGGACGGCCCAGGGGTGAGCTTGAATCGGTGGACTGAACAGAACCAATGTAACCAAACCAAAAGGAGGGAAGGTGAAGAATGGCTGGATTGAAAGGATCAAAGACCGAAAAGAACTTGTTGGGATCGTTTGCAGGCGAATCGCAGGCTAGAAACCGGTACACCTATTTTGCATCTCAGGCAAAAAAAGAGGGGTACGTGCAGATTGCCCAGATCTTTGAGGAAACCGCGAACCAAGAGAAAGAACACGCCAAACGGTTCTTCAAGCAGCTGGAAGGCGGTGAGTTGGAGATTCAGGCCGCGTTCCCCGCGGGGGTGATCGGGACCACTGCCGAGAACCTCAGAGCATCCGCCGAGGGCGAGCACTTCGAGTGGTCGGAGATGTACCCCGAATTCGCCAAGATCGCGCGGGAGGAAGGATTCGAGGCTGCCGCGGCAATATGGGACGCTGTGTCCGTGGCCGAGAAACAGCATGAGAATCGCTATCAGGGGCTCTTGAAGAACGTTGAGTCCGGGAAGGTGTTCAAGAAGGACAAGCCGGTCGTGTGGCGCTGTATCAATTGCGGCTATCTGCACGAGGGCGAGGAAGCTCCGGGTGCTTGTCCTGCGTGTGCTCATGCTCAGGCTTACTTCGAGCTGTTGGGTGAGAACTGGTGATCGAGAGTACACCTCGATTTCCAAAGCTTGTGGAAGGCGAGCATAAGCCTTCCAGTACGACGGGAGGAAAAAGATGACGGAGAAACTCCAGGTTTACAAATGCGAAGTGTGTGGAAACATGGTGGAAATGATTCATGAGGGCAAGGGCGAACTGGTATGTTGCGGCCAACCCATGAAGCATTTCAAAGAGAACACCGTGGACGCGGCCAAAGAGAAGCACGTACCGGTCAAAGAGACAACGGACGCAGGCCTGAAGGTCAAGGTTGGCGAGGTTGCACATCCAATGGAGGATAAGCACTACATAGAGTGGATCGAAATAGTGTCCACGGACGGAAAGGCCTATCGCCGGTTCCTGAAGCCCGGAGAAGCCCCGGAAGCCCTGTTCACCGTCAAAGGTGATTTCACGGCCCGGGAGTACTGCAACCTTCACGGACTCTGGAAGAGCTGAGGAGCGCTTTGCAGACGGATTGGGAAGTGGCGGGTACCGGGCGTACGGCGCGCAACGAGAAGACTCTTTCAAGACCCCACATCTTTCACACTGCGTCGTGACCGAAAACTGGTCCCGGTAGAGCCCCAAAAAGAAAGGAGAAAACAATGGATAGGCGTTCATTTGTTCGCCTCGGAATGGTGAGTGGCGCGGCGAGCGTTATTGCTCCCGCACCGGCATGGGCCGGGTCATCCGGTTCACCTCTAAGCTCTAACCTGGCCGGCGGCGTATTCTACACAAAGGAGGCCCCGGGCCGCTGGGGCAAGAAGGTGGGCGGACACCTCCCCAAGATCAAGAAAGAGGTAGATCCGGGCGGGAAGGTCAAGATAAGTGTGTCTACGGCCCACCCAATGAGCGGATACCAGCATTACATTGTCAAGCATGTGCTGCTGGACAAGGATTTCCGGTTTGTTGCCGAAAAGATGTTCGATCCCACAAAGGACAAGACGCCTGTCTCGAGCTTTACCTTGGACAAATACAGCGGTCCGTTGTATGCGCTGAGTGTGTGCAACAAACATGACACATGGATAGCCGTAATCGAGGTCTGATCAGACGCATTATGGCCTGACGGTAATGGTTCACCGGGCTTGAAGCGGTTCTGTGCCCGGTGAGAATGGAGGCGCTTGATGGAAAAGATCACGTGGAAATGCTCCAGGTGCGGGTACACTATTGAAGCGGATGTAGGGCAGGCGCCGCCTGAGTCATGCCCCGGGTGCAAGGAAAAGTGCGAGTTTGTCAATGCAACCTGTTACACTCCGGACTGCGGAATGACCGGTCAGGATCCCAGGCTGGGATGACCGCGGCCCGGATGATCGTCCAGCATTGACCCATCCTTAGGGTCCGTCCCGGAATAACCCTTGCAACTGACACGCGCCTCATCCTTGCGATAAAGAGGGCGACGCATGCGTCGCGCCGTACGTCCTTGGCCCGCGGCGCCTTCTGTTACTGTCAGGCTTATTCTGTGACAAGCCCTTAGACCGGGTGGGTCTCACCGAGTTTGTAGTGCGGTCTTCGTAACCGCGGGATGATGGAATCGAGTCTGCCATGAAGATTATCGGCATTTATGGAAGCCCCCGGAAGGGCGGCAACAGCGACCGACTGCTGAACGAAGCTCTGGAAGGCGCTAAATCGGCTGGGGCTGAGGTTTCTCACTTACGCTGCTCGGACCTGGACATCCAGGGATGCATGGAGTGCGGGGAGTGCGACCAAACAGGGGAATGCGTGATCGAGGACGACATGCAATCGGTCTACAAAGACCTTGTGGCAGCCGATGTCGTGATACTCGCGGCTCCCATGTTCTTTTATGGAGTCCCTTCCCAGGCCAAGGCCCTGATAGATCGGTGTCAGGCCCTGTGGTCCAAGCGGATGCTGGAAAAGAGCCCCGAGCAGAGGAAGAAATACCACGGGGGCGGAGGATACTTCATAGGCGTGGGAGCCACAAAAGGGAAGAACCTGTTCGAAGGGTCTGAACTGGTGGCCAAATATTTCTTTGATGCCCTGGACATGAGCTACGAAGGCGGAGTCTTCTTGAGAGCAGTGGAGAAGGCGGGAGACGTGGAAAAGTTTCCTGATGTGATGAAAGAAGCCCGTGAGCTTGGAAGAAACACGGCTGAGAAATAACATTCTTGAACGATTGCCGTTTGCTGGAGAGGAGTGAATAAGAAATGGCGAAAGCATTGATCGTCTATGCTACAAGAACAGGACAGACTCAAAACATCGCGGATCTCATAGCTGAAGGCATTCGCTTCACAGGGGCTGAAGCCGAGGTAGTGAGCGCCAATGACATCAAAAAGCAGGAAGACCTGGAAGGGTACGACGCGTACGTTTTCGGTTCCGCGACCTATCACGGGGAAATGATAAACAGCATGAAAACCCTGCTGTTTCTTGCCGACAACCTGAATCCGGAAGGAAAAGTCGGAGGATCTTTCGGGGCCTTTGGCTGGAGCGGCGAGGCCCCTGGTCGCATCTATGAGACCATGGAAAACATCCTTAACATGGACATGGTGGGCGACCACCTGAGATTGAAATCATCCACGTTGCAGGGTGGTGTTCAGATGGCCCAGGATTACGGGAAACAGATCGGTAAGAAAATGTCCGGCGAGTGAGGGTTCATCAAGGCTAATCCATCAAAGGCCCGTCTCCGGAGGGCGCTTCTGATTCACTTTTGGCGCCTTTTTACGAGGTGGAATCACACAAGGGGAAAGGAAAGAGCAGATGCAGAAGTACGTTTGCGAAGTTTGCGCCTATGTTTACGATCCCGCAGAGGGAGATCCTGACAACGGTGTCGATCCGGGAACCCCGTTTGAGAAACTTCCTGACGATTGGGTTTGTCCGGTTTGCGGAGCGGACAAGGACAGCTTTGAACCTGAATAGAAAGAACCCTTGGTCCGAGACATGACCGCGGTTACACGGGCTTGTAGGATTAATGTTCACAGGAGGATTACATTGCGAACCAAGGTTGAAGTGGCGGAAGACCTGTACTGGGTGGGAGCAGTAGACTGGAATGTTAGGGATTTTCACGGATATTCCACCTATAAGGGGACCACATACAACGCGTTCCTGGCCGTTGACGACAAGATAACTCTCTTTGACACGGTTAAGAAAGATTTCAAGAACGACCTGGTCCACAACATCCGCAAGGTGGTTGACCCCGCCAAGATCGACTACCTGGTGGTAAATCACGTTGAACCGGACCATTCAGGCTCGCTGCCGGAAATGATGGATCTCATCAAACCGGAGAAGCTCATCTGCTCCCCAAGGGGCAAGAAAGCCATAATCGATCACTATCATAGAGAAGACTGGCCTTACGAAGTGGTCAAGACCGGCGACGAAATCAGTCTTGGGAAGCGAACGGTTCAGTTCATTGAGACGAGGATGATCCACTGGCCGGACAGCATGTTCTCGTACCTCAAGGAAGACGCGATCCTCATAGCCAGCGACGGGTTCGGCCAGCACTGGGCTACGAGCGAACGGTTCAACGACGAAGTGGATGCTTCCGAACTAATGCACCATGCGACCAAGTACTACGCGAACATCCTCACGTGTTATTCCCCTCTGATTCGGAAGTTACTGGCCGCGGTCCAGGACATGGGCCTGGAGATCAAGATGATCTTGCCGGATCACGGGCTCATCTGGCGGGACAATCCAATGCAGATAGTGCAGGCCTATGATGAATGGAGTCGCCAGGTTGCCAAGCGCAAGGCTGTGATCGTTTACGACACCATGTGGCACAGCACCGAGATGATGGCCAGAGCGGTGGAAGATGGACTCATCGAGTCGGGAGTGAGCACAAAGCTGATGGATCTGAGCGTTAATCATCGCAGCGACATAGTTACCGAGATTCACGATGCCAAGGCGATCGTCCTGGGATCGCCGACCCTGAACAATGGCATGCTGCCCCGCATGGCGGATATCCTCCATTACCTGAAAGGTTTGCGTCCGGAAAACAAGCTCGGCGCGGCATTCGGATCGTACGGCTGGAGTGGTGAGGCCGTGAAACTTATGAACCAAATCATGGAAGAAACCAAAGTGAAATTGGTTCATCCGGGCGTGAAACTGCAACATGTGCCGACCCATGAGGGACTCGGCAAGTGCGTGGATCTGGGTCGTGAGATCGGCGCCGCAGTGAAGGCCGAAGTCTGAGGTAAGGGTTTGTCACAAAATAAACCTTGCAACAGGTTGCTGTGGCAATTGTAGGGGTAGACCTGCGTGTCTGCCCCAATGCAGGGGTGCATACGCGCAAAGGGCGGACACATAGAGCCTGCCCCGGACTCCGATCCGGGGTCCGCCCCTACAGGAGAATGCCAACGTTATTTCGTGACAAGCCCTAAGAGTTCACCTTTTTGATTCCCTATTTCGCAACTCAATCCACTTGTGAAAAACCCTACGAAAGGAGGTAGCGCTCATGGACGTGGTAATGCTCTCACGTCTACAGTTTGCTGTGGCCACGCTCTTCCACTTCTGGTTCGTGCCTTTAACCCTTGGGCTCACGGTGCTCATAGCCATTATGGAGACCAAGTACGTCAGAACCGGAAACGAAGAATACAAGCGAATGGCCAAATGGTGGGGAAAGATTTTCCTGATCAACTTCGTGGTAGGAGTGGTTACGGGAATCACCCTTGAGTTTCAGTTTGGAACCAACTGGTCGGGTTACTCCAAGTACGTTGGGGATATCTTCGGCTCTCTTCTTGCCATAGAGGCTACCGTAGCCTTTTTCCTTGAATCCACTTTTATCGCTGTCTGGCATTTCGGGTGGAGGAAACTGTCGCCCAAGGCCCATTGTGTGACCATATGGCTGGTCGCGATCGGCTCGAATATGTCTGCTTATTGGATTCTTGTAGCCAATTCCTGGATGCAGCATCCGGTTGGGTACGTGATCCGAAACGGCCGTGCCGAGCTAGTGGATTTCTGGGCAGTGGTCACCCAGCCGTTCGCGGTGATAACATTCCTACACGTGATCGTGGCCGCGTACACTCTCGCTGGATTCTTTGTGTTGGGAGTGAGCGCATACCACATTGTTCGGAAACGGAATCTCTCATTCTTCGACAAATCCTTCCGGATGGCCGCTGTGTTTGCTCTCATATTTTCGGTGGCCACGGTGGCGATCGGAGACCTGCACGGCAAAGAGATGGCCAAGGCCCAGCCCACGAAGCTTGCGGCTGTGGAGTCTGTCTGGGAGACCCGGAAGGGTGCCCCGTTCTACCTTTTCCTTGTTCCGGATGAAGCCAATGAGCGCAATAGCGTTGAGATACTCGGGATTCCAAAGTTCTTGAGTTGGCTGGCATTGGGTGATTCCAATGCTGAGTTCAAGGGCCTCAAATCATTCCCCAAAGAAGAAAGACCACCAGTGGCCCTGGTATTCTGGTCGTTCCGGATCATGGTGGGTCTGGGGTTCCTGTTCGCTCTCGTTGGGTTCATAGCCTGGCTGAAACGCAAGAAAGTGGAACGCGCCAATCCCCTGTTTCTGCGGCTGTTGACCTGGATGATTCCGCTCCCCTACGTGGCAGCCTCGTTGGGGTGGATAGTCACTGAAGTTGGACGGCAACCCTGGATAGTCTACGGAGTGCTGAAGACCTCGCAGTCAGCCTCGCCTGTTGCGGGCTATCAGGTGGCGATTTCTCTGGCCGCGTTTATTGTGGTCTATACGTTGCTCGGGTTGGCCGCTTTCTATCTGATCTACAAGCATGCGACCAAAGACCCTGAACCGCTCGCCGAGTCGAGCGCATAGAAAGGACGGTTGAGAGTCATGTTGGAAACTATCTGGTTTTTGTTGTGGGGCATACTCTGGGCCGTTTACTTCATGACGGACGGCTTTGACCTGGGTCTGGGTACCCTGAGTCCGTTCGTAGCCAAGAACGATACAGAGAAGCGCCTGGTGTACAATGCGATGGGACCGTTCTGGGACGGCAACGAAGTATGGTTGATCACCGCGGGTGGAGTGACCTTTGCCGCGTTTCCAACCACGTACGCTGTAATGTTCAGCGCGTTGTACAGTCCCCTGTTGCTCATTCTGTTCGGCCTGATAGTCCGGGCCGTGTCCTTTGAATTCAGAGGGAAAGTGGACAATCCCGCGTGGAAAAAATTCTGGGATTTCTGTCTCTTCATCGGGAGCTTCTTGCCTGCGCTGCTGTTTGGAGTGGCGTTCGCAAACATATTCCGTGGGATTCCGATTGATGCAAACGGGGTGTACCACGGGACGATCCTCACGCTCCTGAATCCTTACGGAATTCTGGGTGGGTTGCTCTTTGTGCTGCTGTTCCTGGTGCACGGAGCATTGTGGCTCGCCATCAAGACAGAAGGGGATATCCACGATCGAGGAGGCGCGACAGCCTCAAAGATCTGGGTTGTGTTGTTGGTCGCAGCGGTGGCTTTCCTCATTGCAACGTGGTTTGCGACCAGCCTGTACAATAACTATCTTTCGTATCCGATTCTGTTGGTCATTCCGCTCATCGCTGTGCTCGCGCTTTTGGCAACGAGAGTATTTATTGCAAAAAAGGCGTGGTGGAAAGCCTGGTTCGCGTCCTCCGCGACTATTATGTTCACGACATTATTCGGTGTGATCGGGCTCTATCCGAACCTCCTTCCGTCCAGCCTCGATCCTGCTGCGAGCCTGACGGCCTTTAACTCATCATCAAGTCCGTTGACGTTGAAGATTATGCTGGGGGTTGCCCTCGTGTGCGTGCCCATCGTAATCATCTATCAGATATGGACCTACAACCTCTTCAAGGACAAGGTAACCGACAAAGACCTGTCCTATGATGAGGCTTACTGACAGACCGGCGATTCCGGCGGTGCTCACGGCTGGATTCAACTTCCTGTAGATTAGGGAGTTGGCCCGGCCGTGGCCTTTTCTATTCGGTTGCCGGGACTGGCGACGATCTCATTTGAAAGGAGAATTCTATGGTGGAACGTCCAGGTATAATAACAATGAAAGGGAACCCCCTCACCTTGCTGGGCGAGGAAATCAAGGTCGGCGATATTGCGCCCGACTTCACTGGGGTCGGCAATGATCTTGCGCCTGTGAAGCTGTCTTCCTTCCGTGGCAAGGTGGTTGTGATCTATTCTTTGCCGTCCCTTGACACTCCTGTGTGCGACGTATCCACACGGAGGTTTAACGAAGAGGCAGCGGCCCTTGGTCCGGATGTGGCGATCCTGGCACTTAGCATGGATCTTCCGTTCGCTCAAGCACGCTGGTGTGGCGCCGCGGGAGTCACAGCGGTTCAGACCCTTTCCGACCATCGGGACGCATCCTTCGGAGAAGCGTACGGCCTGCTCATCAAGGAACTGCGATTACTGGCGAGGGCGGTCTTGGTCGTGGACAAAGGCGGCAAAGTACAGTACATCGAAGTGGTCAAGGAAGTTTCTGAGGAACCGGATTACGATCAGGCCTTGGATGCCGTGAAGAAACTGATCCAGGAGCCTGTTGCGTGAGTCCGCGGTCGGCACGACTTGTGCGGAATAGCGGAACAGGAGAGCGCATCTGATGGGGTGGCTGCCGCTGCCCTGTTTGCGCGCTTGTCTGCTTGACCCCGTGTGACTATCCGATCGTGCCGTATGGCAATACCACTGGAGGAGAAGGAAACAATGGATCAATGGAAGTCTGTGGATGAAGTGCTGGATTTTGCAATAGGGAACGAAGAAGAGGCCGCGCAGTTCTATACCGAACTGGCCGAAAAGATGGATAGGGCCTGGATGAGCAAGATCTTCAAGGAATTTGCCCGAGAGGAAGAAGGCCACAAGAGGAAGCTTCTGGATGTCAAGGCGGGAAAGCAACTGGCCCCGGTCGAGGGGAAGGTCTTGGACCTCAAGATCGGAGACTATCTGGTGGAACTGCAACCTTCACCTGACATGGATTACCAGGATGCTCTGATCCTCGCGATGCAGAAAGAGAAAAGCGCGTTCAAGATGTACTCAGACCTGGCTGAGGCTGTAGATGATGAGAATCTGAAGACGCTTTTCACGTCTCTGGCCCAGGAGGAAGCGAAACACAAGCTCCGCTTTGAAATTGAGTATGACGACCGCGTGATGACCGAGGGCTGATAAATCTGTCCGGCCGCGGAACCGGGACCGAATTCCCTGCTTTATCTGCCAAGGCGAGGAGCGGGCCGTGAAGATCCGCTTTTTCCGGATGTGGCAATGGCGTCCCTACTCATGGAGATCTGACGCAATGAAGAAAAAGCTGTTGCTGGCGGGCTTATTTCTCGGAGGACTGATCATCGTTCTGGTGTGGGTGCAAGGCGGATTCCATTCAAAGGTGCCCGCGGGCCGCACTCCGATTTTGCAGAAGAAGCCCGCGGCGGGCAAGACTTTCAAGGTGGAGATCACACGCTCCACCGGGCAAGTTACGGTGCCCGGTTCGGTTGTCCCTCGGGAGAAAGCCGATATTGCCTCGCGGGGTCAAGGGTATGCGGTTGAGATAAAGGTTTCAGCAGGAGATCAGGTGAAAAAGGGTGACCTCCTGATTCGGCTGGACAACAAGGACGTGGCCGATCGAAAAGCCCAGGCGGAAGCTGCACTGGATAGCGCGAGAGCCGACCTGGTGAAGGCCGAGACAGACTATCAACGCTTCAAGAACCTCTTTGAAAAGGAATCAGTGGCCGAGAAAGTGTTCGACGACGCGGCAGCCCGTTACAATGTGGCCCGAGCGGCCCAACTCAGGGCTGGAGCCGCGCTCGAGGAAGCCCGAACCATCCTGTCCTACGGGAGGATCACGGCTCCTTTTGACGGCATCGTTGCGGAAGAGAGCGTCAACCTGGGCGATCTCGTCAGCCCGGGTCGCGTCCTTTTTCGCATATATGCGCCCGGCTCGGCTGAGATGGTGGCGAGGCCCGGGGAACAGTATGCCCCTTTCCTGAAGGTGGGAACCACCGTTTCCGTGGCAATACCGTCCATGAATCTCAGCCAGGAGGCCAAACTTCGGGAAGTTGTTCCCCAGAGAGACGAGAAAACTCGTACAATAACCGTGAAAGCGCCTCTTACCCATGTCCCCGGTTTGGGCCCGGGGCTCTACGGAACCATGACTTTCAACACGAAATCGGTTCCCGTGATTCTGATTCCAAAGAAGGCAGTGAGAGTGGTGGGACAATTGGAAACAGTACGCGTTTTGGAAAGCCAAGCGCTCAGAGTTCGTCACGTCAAGATAGGGCGGACAATCCACGATAAGGTGGAGGTGCTTTCCGGACTGAGCCCCGGTGAAGAGGTGGTATTGGAATAGGGGGAGGGATCCACTGGATCATTGTGGTCTGATACCAATGCGCAATCAAGAGAGTGAGATCGGTTTCTTGGGTGCCACTGCTGGCTTGCCCAGCAGTGCTCTTTATCACTTGTTTGAACGCGCATTAGTATGCCCCGTGGCAATAGCAAGCCCTTACGTACGCAGGGTGAAGATTCTCCGCGACCATGTCATTGCGAGGAGTGAAACGACGAAGCAATCTCGGTTCCCGCTGTCTTGGCGATTGCTTCGCTTCGTTCGCAATGACATGTTTGGAGGGAAACCTCTGCCCCCGGAAACTGAATGGTTGCCGGCGCCTTGTATTAGTAGTTGCGCCCAAACCCAAAATGGTTATCATGATCGTTAACTCTGCTACGACCGAATACACGGATTCATCGGTGGATTGATCCGGAATGGGAGGATTCAATGTTTGTTTTTGGAACCGCCAACGATGTCGTTACCATGGCGGTAAGGATAGAAGAGAATGGAAAGGCTTTCTATGAGGGAGCCGCAGCCAAGACCGGGGAACCCCTCGTTAAGAAACTCTTTGAGGAACTGGCCGTGATGGAGGATGGTCACATACAGCAGTTCAAGCAACTGAGGGCAAGTCTTGAAAAGTCTTTCACGGCCGAGCGGGTATGGGACCCGGAAGGTCTGGCCGAGAGCCTGCTTCAGGCGTCGGCGGACACCCACATATTCACTGCCAAGGCTGCCACGGAGAGCCTCAAAGCCGTAAACACCGCTGCTGAAGCCCTTGACATGGCATTGAGGTTCGAGAAGGATTCCGTCGTATTCTTCCTGGGAATGAAGGATGTGCTTCCGGATGAGTCCAGCAAAGGGGAGATCGACAAACTGATTGACGCGGAGAGAGACCATGTCCGGATGCTCTCCGAGAAGGTAAGGGAATTGGCTGAGACCGGTTCAACCACCATAGAATGATACCCGGCCGCAGCTAACGGCTTGTCACAAAATGGACCTGACAGCAACAGAAGGCGCTGCGGGCCAAGGACGTAGGGGCTACGCATGCGTCGCCCTCTTCATGCCGGGTATCACGCAGACCCGACCTGCAAGCGCCATTGTGGGACTCGTGCCACCGCTTCACTGGATTTCTGACCAAACTCCCCGAAACTGAAGGATTACCTTGCAAGCGTAATTCCTCAGTCATCCGGGGAGTGACGGCAACAACTACGTTCTCGAGTCTAGCGATGGTAAGAGGGCACACACAGAGGCGCGCGCCGTACACTTTGTCCCACAACTGGTCTGGGCCCGGACGTAGGGGCAGACCTATGTGTCTGCCCTCGCCTTCAAAGCCCCCCGACATAGGGGCGTAGGGGTCCGTAGGGGTCAGGCTTGACATATTTGTATTTGCGCCGGGTCTTCTCTTACCCTCTCAAGTTCTACCGCCAGACGGGCATTCGTTTCCGCACGTTTGCGCAGACGATTGACCGCTTGATTCCTTCCTCCAACAGATCGTAGAAACGAATCCGGCCCGGCTCGTCAAAGAAAATATCCGGGCCACCGTTCCCACGTAGCATCACATGATAGACAGCGCCCGGATAGTGAATGCGTGCTCTCCGTGCCATTCTTAGCAGTTTAGACCCTCAAATCCATATATGTCAAGCCTGACCCCAACACAAGATTGAACTTGACTTCACGTTTGAGGGAGTAGTATGTTTGA
>CAZGNL010000122.1:0-16489 GCA_964527475.1 uncultured Syntrophaceae bacterium | reverse complement strand
TTTCGCCGGGGTGACGACGGGGATAGGTTGGCCTTTTCTTAAGTCACCAGCATTGGGGTGAGGGGGGTCCCATCTGGAAAACCAATTTCTAATGCGTTGCACTATAGCTTCGGCGGACTGGCGGGTCCACCCCACATAGAATCCCAGTCCTCCTACACTCGTAACGGTATACGTACTTGTTGGTCCGCAACTTGGTCAAACAGGAACCGCGCGGAGGGTTTCCGCGCGGTGTTCTCAGCCGAATTGAAGGGCAGGCGAGCGCCCATTTGGTGCCTGTTGCCTCAAAAGGGCATCATGAATCAGGACGATCAACGTTCAGGATCCTGGTTCGTCGAGCTAGAATATGAGTCCCAGTTCAGCATAGGGTCCGTGGGTGTAGAATCTTACCTCCTCAGTATCACTCGGCTCCACATTGACGGTTCTGAAGCGATAGCCGCCACCGAGGAAGGGCCTTACACCACCCAACGCGCTCTGGTTGCAGCCAACGGGATCGGTTTGGGGAGAGTAGCGCGCCTCAGCGTCCGCGAAGAGACCGAGACTATTGTTGAGGAAGGTGACCGCGGCCTTGGCCCTGAAGAAAAGATTGGGTTCAGGCGCATATTCCCCGACACCGCCGGCGCCCAGGTAGAATTCCACGAACTCGGCGGAACCATTGGTCTCCAGCGTTCCGTCTGCATCGAGATCACCGTCCACTTCAAGGCGGTTAACCAAAAGCTCCGCCAGGAGCAAGGGACCAAATCGATAATTACACCCGATTAAGGGATAGTACTCAAGTTCCCACCGGTGAAGTGATCGAGTCGTATCCAGCGTAATAAAGGTCCCGGCAGGAAAATTCGTGGAGCCCACGTCGAGAGAATGACCCAGGGCACCAAATCCACTGTCCAACCGAGGAAACTGAAACGTGTACATAAAAGCGGCAGAAGGCGGCAATCTGAGGCCTCCGTAAATCTCACCCACCAGAGTGTTCTGCGAGAGGTTCAGATCCCGCACCCAGTCCATGGACAGGCCCGTTGCATCGCCTGTGACCAGACTATTTGTGGTGGAATAGGCCCGCCCTCCGAACTCTACCGCAACATTCCAGCAAGACGGCTTGGGCATGCAAGGCGCGAAGGGCAGCGCCGGCGGCATCGGTCCGCAAAGGGGCGGTGGAGCCGGCCCGCAACCCGGAGGCGGGGCAGGTCCATAATGGGGCGGTTGCATCGGTCCCATCCTGGATGGCGGGAAAGGCGCCGCCATAGGGCCGCCCGAGTGCATGGGAGAGACGCCCGGCTGTTGCCAGCAAACGCCCACGTTTACAGAGAACATCAAGATTAATGCCGTGATCCCTGCAGTTATCGCGAAGGTCTTGAATCTATTCATGGCTTGCTTTCCTCCTGAGACTGCCTGGCCGAATAATAGCACAATTAAATCAACCATGTCAATCAACTTTCGAGACCGAATAGAGAAAAACACGCCAGGAGCTGGATTTTTAGGCACTAACACATCGGCGCCGTGGTTGTGGCGTGATCATACCTAGTTAGCCCTAATTCCAATGTCGCGTCTGGGGCGCTCCGGATTCCCGGAGCTACAATGGTGCGTACTGAGATTCGGAGCTAAAGGCCTGCAACGAAATGACGTTGGCATTCTCCTGTAGAGGCGGACTCCGGACGCCGATCCGGGGTCTGCCCCTACGTTTGAGCCCAGACCCGTCGTGGGGCAGAGTGTACGGAGCGCACCTGTGTGTGCCCTCTTGTCATCCGTTAAACGCAGGAACGTGGTCGTTCCCATCGCCCCCCGTATGACACAATGGTTATCAGGCTGCATCAGCCGGGATTGAAATTTGGGGCTCGGTCGTGTAACATGAGCCTACTCTTCTCCGCGCGCGGGTCTGTCAAACATCGGTGTCACAAGACGCGGTGGCCAAATTCATGGTGAAGAGATGTGAGGACGGGAGGATCTGCGAGTTCCGTAATCAATGGGAATTGCGGAACAGTTGTCTTGTCAATGCGGGAATAACAGTATGTTACGTGACCAGATAAACGCCATAATGATCCGGTGGGGACCCAAGGAAAGGAAGGGAAGCGATTACGATCCGGTCATTTTTCTGGAGACGCCTGAACAGGCCCGAAAGCTGATCCGTCATTTGGAGCAGGAACTGGCCCAGGCGCGACGAGACCGGAACGTTGAGTTGGTTTCTGAACTTCAAGGCGTGCTGGCCAGAGTCGATTCGTTGTCCCAGAGATTCTTCCGATGGGAACAGAGAATTGACCGCACGGTGAAAGCCCAGGAATTGAACGAAATCAGGAAACTACCGTTAGGCTTCTAAGATTGCCCGGATTGCCGGCAGCGTCTCTGTTTGTCAGGACTGGATTCCGGCAACTCATGCGTTTGCGAGACCCCACCCTGACAACGATCACAAGATGAAAGGCCCGCAAAGATACCAATGACCCAATGACGAACCCAAGGGATGAGATCGGCGCGACGGCTCGTGGTGTCGGGTCAGGACTTGTAACACAAGGGAGGATTTACTCATGGACCTGGAAGATATGAGCAGGGAGGAGTTAATTCAAAAAATCGAGGAAATGTCGGATTTTATGGAAAATGTTCTGGTGTTTTGGGGAGGAAAGAGCGAGTACCGAAAGACCTTTGAGGAAGTAGCGAAGAATGAAAAGGGCGAATACACGGACCAGGAGGCTCAAAATGCCGACGTCATTATCCAGCGGGAGGGGGCATTTGACGCGTTCGTGGAACTGGTTCGGGATTCTTTTGACCGGGGGGGGATCAGTTATGTCATCTCTGAGAAGATCTCCGTCCTGATGGAGGAAGTTGCCTCTCGTTACGGAAAAGCCCGGTAGGAAGCAGGTGCGTGGTCCCGTGGTATCCCAGGTCCGGCTGTTGTTCCTACTTCCTTATGCCAGCCCGTGATGACGAACACTCTTTCCACTGCTGACCGCCCACTGAGCAAAAATAGCCGGAATAACAACAATCCGATGGCCATTTGTCTTCGAATGGTTTAACATATTGAATCAACCGGGTGCGAGTTACTCGCCCGGTTCGATTTCAGCAAGCGTTCGCTCGAAAGGAGCCTACTCGCGTGATTGAGAATCTGCGCAACAGAATCTTAACCGGTTGTATCTTGTGGGTGTCCGCGGCTTCTTTGGTTCTGGTGACCGCTCTTCCGGGTTTTGCCGAAAAGAAGGCATCAGCTTGTTCAGAGGTCAAGAATCAATGGGAACAGAGCGTTGCGGAACTCAAAGAGGCCCTGCGCGAACTCAAGTCTCTCCGAAAGACCCCGGTTGGAAAGATCATTGATCGACCTATTGTTCTGAGGAGTTCCTCCAAGACCATAGCGCAGCAGGTTTCTGAGGCCCTTCAGGCGAAGGAAATAGTGCTGGACCGCCGGCGGGAGAAGTGTGAAAAAGCGCTGGGCCGCGAGAAAGAGGGTTTCCAGCAGCTGGAAGTCTGTCTCACGGAGGCAAGTACATCGAAGAAAGGGCGGAAGCTCAGCCGGTTGACCAACAAGAGGCGCCGAATGATCGACAATGCCGTAGCTTTGCTCTCCAAAGTCCGTGAAGTAGAGGGCCGAGCATTCGTCCCATCCTATGCTGATGTGTGGGGCTATGGACATCCTCAATACCAGTTATACCAGCAGCCCCCGGGCGCTCCGAACAGATACTTGCGTCAATATCAACAGATGTATCGGGGATGGTGGGGCCGCTGAATCTCCTAATAGGGGGTTGGGACTTGTCCCACCAAGTCAGACGCCTTTCTGATCGTGCCGCACATTACTGAATCGTTGCCCACTGACGCTGATAGATCTTGACAGTTGGGCAGTCAAGAACTAACATGACTGTTTATGATGGAAAACGGGCCCATAGCTCAGCTGGCAGAGCTCCCGGCTCATAACCGGTCGGTCCCTGGTTCGAATCCAGGTGGGCCCACCATTTCCCGGTAGTGAACGGAATGAAACCACTCATTGCTCTAGAATCTGCACGGACCTTCATCACGGGGAGTTCAACCAGGGCTCCCCGTGATTTGTTTCTGATGCGGGGAAAAGCCAGGGTCTCCCCAGAGAGCGTGGCCGCGCAGGGCAATCAGAGTTTCTTGGGTTGTTGTACCCATGTGGCGGACACCGCCCCCGGTGGAAGGGTACCGAGGCACCTGTGGCGCAACGCGGCCCGGCAGGTGCCTGAAGAATCCGATCCGGCCGGGCTGCTACGGATCTTGGCAGGAGAAAGACCGCTTGACCGGTGCATTGCTGACCCGCATAGTCGACATATCTGATCGACTCTTTCCCTTTGAGGGCTCGGAACCGTGGGACAACTGCGGTATCCAGATCGGTGACCCGAACCGTCACATAACCTCAGTGGCCGTGTCCCTCGACCCCACACTGCAAACAATCAGATTCGCGTCAGATCACCACTGTGAACTGCTGGTGACGCATCATCCGGTGCTCCTGCACCCGATGCGCAATATCACCGCGGATAATTTCGCAGGCAGGATCCTTATGAAGGCCGCCAAGAGCGATGTGAACATAATTGCCCTCCATACCAACCTCGATGCGGCCGAGGGTGGTCTGAACGAGCATCTGGCCGCAAGGCTGGGGCTTGAGCGCGTCATCGTGCCGCTGCCGGCCCGATGCGCTCGACTGGGTGAACTTCCCGGGCCTTTGTCGGTGTCTGCTCTCGCGCGGAAGGTCGCCCAGGACCTGTCGATCCCGCGCTTGCGCATCATCTCGGATACCGATCGTGAGATACGTAAGGTCTTCTGTGCTTCAGGAAGCGGCATGGGGTATCTCCAGGAGGCTTTGCGATACCGCGCTGATGCGATCGTCACCGGCGACGTTCGATACCACGCGGCCCGCGAAGCCATGGAAATGGGAATCGCTGTTATAGATGCCGGCCATTACGGACTTGAGAAGGAAGCTGTGCCGATTCTCGTGGACAGCCTCAGTGGCGCGTTCGCGCGTGATGGCCTGGAAATCGCTTGCATCGCATGCGATCTGGAAAGGGATCCGTTCGAGGAACATTTTGGCCGGTGAGGAGGAAGAAGAGTTGAAAGATCAATTGCACCTTCTTGCGGAACTTCAGCAAATCGATGATCAGATAGATCGATACGAGAAGGATTTGGCCCGTTTGCCCGCCGAGATCAAGGAGATAGCCGGAGGTTTGGTTAGTCTCCGCCGAGAAATAGACGAGCGCAGCGGGGAATCAGCCGAGATTGACAAAGAACTCCGTAACAAAGAACGAGAATTGGCCACGGAACAAGACAAGATCAAGCGCTCTGAGAGAAGGCTTCTCCAGATAAAGAACCAGAAGGAATACAACGCGCTTTCGAGAGAAGTTAAGCTTGGCAAGAAGGTGGAGGCGCAACTTGAAGAATCTAGTCTTGAATTCATGACCAAGGCTGAAGCCTTGAACAAGGACGTGGAAAAGAACCGGAAACTCCTGGCGGAACTGGAGGCAAATCTCGCCCGGAAGAAGTCCGAATCAAAGCAAATCACAAAGGAAGCAGAGACGGCATTGGCTTCACTGAAAGCGGAGAAAGAAAAGATCAGTGATGGCATAGACAGGGATTTCCTAAAGAAATACAATACTATAAAGAAGGTCAGGGGCAACGCTGTGATTGAAATGAACGACGGCTCTTGCTCCGGCTGCCACATAGCCGTCCCCCCGCTCTTGGGAATAAAGATACTCAAGCAGGAAGAGATGGTGTTTTGCCCCAATTGCCAGCGTATGCTTTTTGTGAAGCCGGAAAACATTCCTGAATACAACAAGATGGAATGACCGCTCACGCCACGGACTACTACCAAACCCGTGAAACACGCGGTGAGTTGATCTACCGATGCACGTAACGGGAAAACAGGTAAGCCACCGGCTCTGCCGGGGGTCTCCTACTCATACACGAACCAATCGCCGCTCAATCGTGGAGTAGTCTTCCAAATTCCGGGGGCGCCGGTCCGGCCGTCCTCGCTTGAGGCTGAATAGGACACATTGCATCGTTCACATTCAGCCGGGCGGTTTTAAGTGACCGGGAGGGGAGCCGAACGTGACGACTCAAAGCGATCTTACCAGCGACGTGGATTCCGAAGATATCCAACGTTTGCAGCGCGTGGAACACTCAGATCCTCACAGCATTCTCGGGGCTCATGCGGCCTCTCTGGACGGGCGGGACGGAGTAATAATCCGCTCGTTTCATCCGGACGCCACAAAGGCCGAGCTGCTCACGGAAGGTAACAGATTCCCCATGGAGGTGTCCGGCGGACCCGGCCTGTTCTGTGCCTTTCTTCCCGGGCGAACGCCCCGGTTGCATTACCGCATTGTTTTCAGTTTCGAGGACGGATCCGACTGGGAGAGCGACGCGCCCTACAGGTTTATGCCCACACTGGGAGATCAAGATTTGCACTATATAAGTGAGGGGAAGCACTATCGCCTGTATGAAAAGCTCGGCGCGCACATTCGTGAGATCGACGGAGTCAGAGGTGTGTCTTTTGCAGTGTGGGCCCCCACCGCGACCCGGGTAAGCGTAATCGGAGAATTCAACAATTGGGACGGCCGACTCTTTCCCATGAGGTCAATGGGGGAAACAGGCGTATGGGAACTGTTCGTCCCTGGATTGGACCAGGGCAGCGTGTATAAATTCGAAATCAAGACACAATCCGGGGAGCTGAGAACAAAGACGGATCCCTTTGCCTTGTTTGCGGAACTGAGGCCCGATACCGCGTCCATTGTCTGGGATATGAATTCCTACAAATGGTCGGACGAAGAGTGGTTGGCGCGCCGGAGCAACACCAATTCATTGGCCGGTCCCATGAGCGTATACGAAGTGCACCTGGGATCATGGCTGCGGATTTCCTCGGAACGCGACCGCTGGGCGACGTACACCGAAATTGCGCCCAAGCTGGTAGAACACGTAAAGAAATACGGCTTCACACACGTTGAGCTGTTGCCGATCATGGAGCATCCTTTTGACGCTTCATGGGGTTACCAGGTCACTGGGTACTTTGCCCCTACGAGCCGTTTCGGAACACCCGATGAGTTCAAATTCTTCGTGGACACCATGCATCAAAACGGGATTGGAGTAATTCTGGATTGGGTTCCGGCTCATTTCCCAAAGGATGATTTCAGTCTGCGCCTTTTCGACGGGACAGCCCTCTATGAGCACGCTGACCCCCGTCAGGCCGAGCACCAAGACTGGGGAACCCTCATCTTCAACTACGGCAGGAACGAGGTTCGGAACTTTCTGGTATCCAACGCCCTATTCTGGCTGGACAAGTATCACTGTGACGGCCTAAGGGTCGATGCCGTGGCCTCAATGCTGTACCTGGATTACAGCCGCGAGGACCACGAATGGGTGCCCAATGTCCATGGAGGAAACGAGAACATTGAAGCCATAGAATTTCTGAAGGAATTCAATTCCGTGGTGTACGATCAGTTTCCCGGATGCTTTACTGTCGCCGAAGAATCAACATCCTGGACTGGAGTGACCACACCCGCATACCTGGGAGGGCTGGGATTCGGCTTCAAATGGGACATGGGATGGATGAACGACACGCTCCAATACTTTGAGAAAGACCCGGTTCACAGGAGTTTCCACCACAACGATCTTACCTTCTCCATGATGTACGCATACAGTGAAAATTTTGTCCTGCCACTGTCCCATGACGAAGTGGTATACGGCAAAGGATCGCTGTTGAGAAAGATGCCGGGGGATGACTGGCAGAAATTCGCCAACTTGAGGCTGCTTCTCGCGTACATGTACACGCATCCTGGTAAGAAGCTCCTCATGGCGGGCACGGAGCTGGGTACCTGGAATGAATGGGATTGCAATTCATCTCTAGAGTGGCACTTACTGCAATATCAGCCCCATCAGCAGATGTCGATGTTCCTGAGTGACCTTGGAAAGCTCTATCTCTCCGATTCTTCCCTGTGGCTATGGGATACCAGACCCGAAGGCTTCTCCTGGATCGATGCCAACGACCACCTGAACAGCGTGCTCTCCTTTGTGCGTCGAGGACCTGACGGATTCCTCGTCTGCTTGCTCAATTTCACACCTGTGGTGAGACACGGATATAGGATCGGAGTGCCGGAGCCCGGAGAATACGAGGAAATAATCAATTCGGATTCCAGCCACTACGGTGGTTCAAACCTGGGAAATCTTGGGGGTGTCCGTACCGAGCCGATGCCGTGGCACGGCCAAGACCAATCCATCAGATTGGAACTCCCACCGCTCGGGTGCATCATCCTAAAGAAAAAATAGCCCGCGCTCATAGCGGTTGCCAAGAAAGCCGTCCATTCGGCCACGACACGATTGAATGGACAGGCCCACGTCTGCGTAAGAAAAGGGGATTGTCATATGAACCTTCCGTCACAAGAGAATAACGGGACTGGAATTCGAGAGACTCCTGTCTACTCGGGACGGGGCCTCGACGTGGGAGAATACCGGCAATCAGAACCGTGTGTGCGCCCTGTTTTCACCTGCTTTCTGGTCCTTTTCGCGGTCATGTTTGCCGTCCTCGTGGTGTTAGACGATGTCTGGGCGCACAAGGTCAAGGTCTTTGCGTATGTCGAGGGCGACACTGTGGTTGTACAAGGCTATTTTGGGGGTGGAGCCAAGGCACTGAACTGTTCAATCGTCCTGTACGACGCGAGGGCCCGGAAGATCATTGATGGAAAGACGGACACCAAAGGGATCTATTCGGTGAAGGTGGCTGATCTTCCCCGTTTTGAGGGCAATCTCAAGGTTGTCTTGAACACGGGGGACGGCCATAAGGCGGAGTACACCCTGAACGCGGAGGAATTCCCCGGCAGGGCAGTCCCCAAACCTAGCACAGAGGTCGGTACGCGCAATGGTGTGTCGGCTCAACAGCATTCCTCTCAGGGGCCTGGAATAGTGCGCGAGGACACAGACGCGCAGGCCAAACTCCTCGAAGAAACACTGGACCGAAAATTGGAACCGATCCTAAGAATTCTGGGATCACAACAGAAATTGCTCCTCAGGCAGCAGGACACTCAGCCTAGTTTTCGTGACATCATCGGGGGCATCGGTTGGATAGTGGGAATCGTGGGTGTGCTCGCATATTTCATGAGTCGGAGACGCAGTTCCTGACCGCGCCGGCAGCCTCCCGGCTATTTGACCACCCAGACGGCCACCGCGAGCATGACCAGCGTCACAGCGGTTCCTGCCCAGAAAACCGCGTCCAGTCCAAAATCCGCCAGAATCAATCCCATAAGAATTGGAGAGATAGTCTGCCCGAGGCGTTGGAAGATGCCATTGATGGAAATGACCGCGGCTCGCTGACCAATTGGGGCGAGGCCGGTCAGGAGAGACATTCGGCTGGGCGCGTTGAGCCCCATCGCGGCCCCAAACACCGCCGCGGGAATCACAATGACCCACAGGTGGGAGATGAACGGAATCATACTCAAGGAGAGCACATACAATACGAACGCGAAACAGAGAATGGAGACTACCTGAAATCTGGTTGCAAGCCGTCCCACCTGGGAAGAGGCCAGCCCGGTAAAGAGGGAGGAAACCGAAACCACTATACCGATGGTCACAGGGGAGCACTGGAATCTTTCATTGAGCAGGACCGGAACGTACGTGATGTACGGCCCGTAGAGGACCATAAGGCTCAGAAAAGTGATTGCGAACAGCCCCATAGCCTTGCGGGTCCTGATCACTGAGAAAGTTCGTTTCACGTATTCCTTGAAGTCGTGCGAGTTCGAGGGTTCCGGATTTCTGAGAAAAAAATGCACCAGGAGCCCGACGGGCAAGGCCAGTATGTTGAGCAAAAACGGATACTGCCACCCGATCATGGTGAGCATTCCACCGATCAAAGGAAAGGCCCCCGTGCCCACGCTGAGGATCACCGTAGTGTATCCAAGGGCCGAGATCCGTTCCTCACCTTCATAGAGGTCGCCTATGATCGTCACAGTCAAAACGCTGAGAGCCCCGACTCCGATTCCCTGCAAGAATCGGAACACCAGAAGGGACTCGAAATTCCAGCTGAACGCGCAAGCTGTCCCGAAGATTCCAAAAAAAAGAAGTGAGACCACAAGAATCTCTTTCCGGCCGGCCCTGTCCGCAAGGATGCCCACTATCGGCGCAAGAAAAATCCCGGGCAGAGTGAAAGCCGTGATCACAAGACCAATGGATCGCGCTGGCACTTGCATTGCACGCATCAATTCAGGAAGCGCCGGCATTATGCTGGACACTCCGAGTATGACCATGAGCGTGACGCCGAACATGATTTGTAGATTCTTATCCAAATAGAGTCTAGGCACTTCCGGACCCTTTCCGTTCTATTGGAGACCTTCCGCCTCAGCGCCGGCCCGCCTACTCGCCAATCACAAATGTCGCTCTACCGATTTACGGAATTTACCTTGGCGCTCCACGATAGTATATTATGAAATCTGTTGAAAGGGGCAGACCTCAGATGTTCATGGAATGTACCCGGCGATCCAGGTTCAGGCGACCAGGCGTTCATCACGACATGTTCGCCCGCGAAGGATCCTCGACCTGCCATGACTGCCCTTGGATGACAACGTGCGAAACGACATATGGCCTAAGATAGTCGTGACAGGAGGCTGGAATGGGATTGAAGGGAGTCCTTCGCAAGATCGCTTGGGCGGACCTGAAGACCGGAGAAGTCAGAATCGAAGAGCCGGCGGATGAGGTCTATCAGAACTATTTGGGCGGCTATGGTCTCGGCGCGTACTATCTGTTTACTCGCCAACGGGCAAAGGTTGACGCACTGGGGCCTGAGAATACGCTCGGTTTGACCACCGGTCCACTGACAGGAACCCACGCTATAACGGGAAACCGATTCATGGCCGTTGGAAAGTCGCCTAAGACCGGTGGATGGGGTGACGCGAATTGCGGTGGAAAGTTCGGGCCTGCCCTCAAACAGGCGGGACTCGACGCTATCTTCTTCACGGGAATTTCCGACAAACCGGTTTACGCTCTGGTTCAAGACGCCCGGGTAACTCTTCACGATGCGTCGTCCTATTGGGGGAAAGGCTGCTCGGAAACTGAAGAGAGGTTCAAACAGTCTCACGGCGCCGGGGTTCACTCGGCAGTCATCGGCCCGGCAGGTGAACGACAATCAGCGTTGGCCGCGATCATCCACGATAAGGGCCGGGCCGCGGCTCGCTCCGGTCTCGGCATGGTAATGGGTTCAAAGCGCCTCAAAGGGGTTGTCGCAGTGGGCGAGGGCCAGGTTCCGGTGGATCGCGAGGAAGACCTCAAGGCGTTGCGGAAACAAATTCTTGGCCGCCACTACAAGAAGGGAAATCCCATATACGAATTCTTTCACAACTTCGGTACCCCAGGTGTGGTGGAGCCGGCTTTGTTGTCCGGGGACGCCCCCACAAAGAACTGGAGCGGCGGGGTGGAGCATTTTCCCGGGTACGAGGCGATCACGGGGAAAGAGGTTATCAAGCTGACCACAAAACCGTACGCATGCTGGAAGTGCCCCATAGCCTGCGGCGGCCGCGTTGTGGTTCCGCAAGGCCCCTATTCGGGAGAAGGACACAAACCGGAATACGAAACCTTGGCCTCATTCGGCACAATGTGCCTGAACGACAATCTTGAATCCATTTGTCGGTTGAACAACATCTGCAATGATTACGGAATTGACACCATATCAACAGGTGCAACGGTCGCTTTTGCCATTGAGTGTTACGAGAATGGGGTGATCACCAAGGACGACACCGGAGGTGTTGAACTGACATGGGGAAATCACGAGGCGATTGTAGCGATCACAGAGCAGATGGCGGCAGGAGAGGGCTTTGGCGGGAAGCTGTTGGCCGACGGCGTCAAGAAAGCGGTTGAGCGGCTTGGAGAGGCAGCGAAGCCCTATGCAATGGATTGCGGTGGTGAAGAACTGGCCATGCACGACCCGCGGTGTTACCCCGGGCTAGGGGCAAGTTTTGTGGTGGACGCGACCCCTGGTCGGCATACTCAGTACGGGTCCTGGAATGTGGAGGGGGGGGGTGGTCCACGGGAATTGGACTATCCTCGGGTCAAAGATCCTCATGACTACTCGGGCAAGGGTAATACCCACAAGTATTTGTCATCTTTCGGCCATGTGGTCAGTGCAGCGGGCCTCTGCAATTTCGGGTCGTTTATCACCCCTGCCACGGCCGTGCCCGAATACCTGAGCTTGGCAATGGGACTTCAGTTTACAATGGAAGATGTTCTTCTGATAGGAGAGCGCATCGCGAATCTTCGGATCGCGTTCAATCTCAGGGAGGGCATCCGGAACCGGGAGATGTACAAGCTTCCGAAGCGTGTCCTGGGACAGCCACCGCGAAAAGCGGGCCCCACAAAAGGGATCACAGTGGACAACGACGCCCAGATCACGGACTATTATCGCGCAATGGGATGGAACCCCGAGACAGGGGCGCCGAAAGTTGAGGTTTTGAAGCGGCTCAACCTGGATTTTGCCCTGGACGTTGCAGAGCCCTGATTGAACAGCAAAGAAAGGATGACACTCATGGATGCCATGCGCGCTATTCTCACACGGCGGAGCATCCGCCGATATACTTCGGATCCTGTTTCCGACAACGCGATCGAAGAACTCTTGAAAGCGGCTATGAGCGCTCCCACAGCAGGTAACGAGCCCTGGCACTTTGTCGTGATCAGGGACCGGACCAACCTGGAAGTTCTGACCGGATTCCATCCCCACGCGGAGATGCTCAAACAGGCCCGGGTGGGGATACTCGTGTGCGGCGACCCCACAGTTGAGTTACTCAAGGGCCGATGGATCCTGGATTGCGCCATAGCCACCGAGAATATCCTGATTGCCGCCAACGCGCTTGGACTGGGCGCGTGCTGGGTCGGGGTCTATCCTGTGGAGGAACGCATTCAGGGGCTCAGGGATGCGCTGGGCATTCCCGACCATGTGATACCGGTTTCTATGGTTTCTCTGGGCTGTCCGGGCGAGAAAAAGCAGCCGCCGGACCGATTCAGGCCCGAGCGGATTCACCGGGATCGTTGGTAAGGGCTTGTCACAAAATAAACCTGACGATTACGCGAAGAGGCCGTCGTTGACACGGCGCCCAACAACAAAGTATGCTCAAGTCTGGTCATGTGTCCCGTTCTTGGACGGTCATCCACAACGGACCAGGGGGCGCTCCCTCCACGCCGGCAGCATCCCAAAGAGGGAGCAGGGGACACACGTTGGCTGAAAACGGGCTTGCCCAATAGTCCAGGAGAGAACAAGTGGAGGAATTATGAAAACGTTTTTCGCTGTTGTAGTGTCAATCGCAATTTTGGGAGCAGCCGCGTTTCCGGCCCCGGCCGTGGCCTGCGATTCAAAACCTTCGGCCAAGCTGTGCAAGCAGATCAAGAAGTTCGTTTACAGGGTGATGAGAGCGGTGGAGAGTTTCCCCCCGGGACCGCTGCGGTCGCCCACCATCCAGGATGCCGGCACCGACATCGAGCTGGCCTTTGCCGAGGCAACCTTGTGTATGGAGATAAACGATAAGCTGGAGCAAACATTCAGGCGATATGCGTATTTGGCTCAGAAGACTCTCCGTGTTGACGCAATTGCCGTGAGCAAGTTGATGGAGTACAAGAACGCACTGCTGAGATCATGTCCGTAAGAAGCGTTCCGCGTCAATCGATTTCCGATGAGCGGGCTAACCAGGAAAGCAGGCCGATTTCCGTCTTGCCGGCCCTTTGGGTTTCCCCCCCAACCCACGGGAGGCAAAGGCGTGTGGACGTCGCCCGCAATCCGGCGTAAGCACATGGCCCACCGTTGATTCGGGAGTTTCCCCAATAAAGTACGTTCTTCCAGGGGGAAACTCCTGCGATCAGCGCCTAAATTCCTTGACACAACTTGCCAAATGGAAGTAAAATTAAAGATTCTTGCCAGCTCCACGCTGGAATCAAATCCATAGACTCGAAGCTGAAGAGCTTAGAATTCGTTCCACCAAGGATGAACCTATAGCTGGTGGCACATACATCACGTAAGGACATTTTTGTCCAACCAAGGAGGAAGACACATGTCGACAAGTAAACTGGTCAGCCCACACGGCGGTGGTGAGTTGAAGCCCCTGCTCCTTAAAGGCGCTGAACTCGAAGCAGCCAAGAAGGCGGCCGAATCCCTTCCCAAACTCCAAATTTCCTCACGGGAAACAGGTGACATCCTGATGATGGGCTGCGGCGCGTTCACCCCGTTGGAAGGTTTCATGGGGCATGACGACTGGAAAGGAATTTGCGACGAATACAAAATGGCCAACGGCCTCTTTTGGCCGATTCCCATTACCCTTTCCACTGATGACGAGAACGTCAAAGTAGGTGACTCGGTCGCGCTCGTGGACTCAGACAGCGGCGAGATGATGGCCTCCATGAAGGTCACTGAGAAATACGAGATCGACAAGACTCACGAATGCAAGTCCGTGTTCACGACCGACGATCCTGAGCATCCCGGTGTTCAGAAAGTCATGGCCCAGGGCAAATATAACCTGGCCGGCCCCATCAAGGTCTTTACTGAGGGCGGCTTTCCGGAAACCTATCCCGGCGTTTACGCCACTCCCGCGGAGACCCGGAAGATTTTCGAAGAAAAAGGCTGGAAACGCGTCGCGGCACTGCAGTTGCGCAACCCCATGCACCGGTCCCATGAGTTCCTGGCCAAGATCGCAGTTGAGGTCATGGACGGCTTGATCATTCATCAGCTTCTCGGCAAACTGAAAGCTGGCGACATTCCCGCTGACGTGCGTGTTGCAGCAATCGACGCGCTCGTTGACAACTACTTTGTCAACGATACGGTCGTGACCAAGGGATATCCGATGGAGATGCGGTATGCCGGTCCCAGGGAAGCTCTTTTGCACGGCGTTTTCCGCCAGAACTACGGATGCAGCCATCTCATAGTCGGCCGTGACCACGCTGGCGTGGGTGACTACTATGGTCCCTTTGACGCTCAGAGAATTTTCGATGATATCCCAGAAGGGGCTCTCGAACTCGAGCCTTTGAACATTGATTGGACATTCCATTGCTACAAGTGCGGCGGCATGGCTTCCATGAGAACATGCCCGCACGGGAAAGACGATCGTCTGCTCCTATCGGGAACCATGGTCCGCAAGACCTTGTCCGAGGGTGGTGAGCTTCCCGCGGAATTCTCTCGGCCGGAAGTTGTCAAGATACTTCAGGACTACTACCAGGGATTGGAAGAGAAAGTTGAGGTTAAACTTCACGGCGCAGCCACAGGGGATGTGAACAAGAAATGATCACTTAGCCCCAATTGTTTGGGCTCCCAAGCCCGGTAGCCGAGTGTAGTCCGGTTACCGGGCTTTCTTTTTTGCTCACTATGAGTCCTGTCCCAATCCGCGCTTCTGTACCAGGTGTCCAACAAGTTCACGAGAATTTCAGATCCGGTTCGGAGGCGCTACCTTCCAAGAAGATCTGCCGTGAAAATGACCGCAATCCTGCTGAAATGGTTGATCCACTGCTCGCCAAAAAACAAGTAAACAACAGCGGACACGGCAAGAAAGGGCCCGAAAGGAATGGCTGTGGTTGAAGGGGTCTTTCTAAGGAGCATTCCACTAAGAGCAACCATTGAGCCCGTTGTGGACGCCCAGAAGAGAACAAAGGCGACCCCGAACGGCCCCAGGAAGGTCCCTATCATGGCAAGCAGCTTCACGTCTCCGCCGCCGAGCCCCTCAATCCCGCGAATCTTGGCGTACAACACTGCCAGCAAATAGGGAATCGCGCCACCGAGGAGCATTCCCGCGAAAGAAAGCCTCCAATCCATTCCCGGAACAATGCCGATGATCGATGCCGCGATTCCTACAGGGAGGCCGTTCAGAGAAATGGAATCGGGAATGATCATGTGGTCCAAGTCTATCCAGAACACGGCCATCATCGCTGCCGAAAAGACGAAGAATACAACAAATGTGGGTGTCATCCCCCATCTGAGGTACAACGCCAAACAGAGGCACGCGGTCAGGAACTCTATGACAGGATACCGAATGGAGATCCGGCCCCCGCATTTGCGGCAGCGCCCCCGGAGGATCAAATAACTTACAATAGGGATGTTGTCATAGAACCTAATGGAATTGTGGCAATGGGGACATCGAGAGCCCGGGGACACAATCGATTCTTCTCTTGGGATTCGCCATATGACCACATTGAGGAAACTCCCGACAACCGCGCCGACAACAAAACACACAGTTCCCCAATAGTAGGGCAAATAAGATGTCATGTTCCAATCCTGGCAGCCTTAGTCTTCCTGGTCCCGTGAAGTTGATCCGCGTTCATGGCGATGGGCGTTCGGGTACCCTCGTCGTTGGTCGGCTCGTCCGGATTCTAGTCCCTTACAACTGTGCAGATCAACGAAAAACATTCACGACATCACGATATCACGGAACTCCGTATTGGGGTGCGATTTAGGATCATTCGGTAACATGCGCTCCCTTGGCGCTTCCAAGAGGTAACCGTTCACCGCGAACCGTACAACCTCCCGGAATTACGTATGGGGGAGGTTTGGAGGGGGAGATGAGTCTCC
>CAZGNL010000121.1:0-16555 GCA_964527475.1 uncultured Syntrophaceae bacterium | reverse complement strand
AAATAGGCAGCCCTAACCGCTTGGGATCATTGCCAAGTAAACCGGACGCCTGTGAAATGCGGTTGCGTATTCCACTCAGTGTTGTTGTCTCAACGGGCCTGCTCACAATACGGCCCCCCTATCCGTCATTCCGGCGGAAGCCGGAATCCAGTCTCTTTCAAACCTTTCTGGACCCCGGCTTTCGCCGGGGTGACGGACTGGGTGATTTGGCGCTATCCTTGACTCACTATCTTTGCCAGTCATATGGCGCCGTATTTGTGCAATCGAGCACTAAGACTCCACATAACCTAGGTCCGAACTGATGCTCGCCGCAGCCGCGCGGACACGGTCAATCACCCGCTTGACGGACTTTTCATCGTGTTGGGCTGCGAGTATCCCCACACCCAGCGCGGCCACCACTTTGCGGCTATAGTCAATTATCGGGGCCGCCACTCCAATGACGCCATCAATCGCCTCCCCGCATTCAGCGACATACCCGTCTGTGGCAACTTGAGCCAATCTTTGCCTAAATATTACAGGGTCGGTAACCGTAGCCTTCGTAGTCGCTTCGAGTGGATACTCATTCAGCAGCGTTTCCACAACTGCTTCCGGCAGAGATGAAATCAGGACCATACCCAACATTCCAAAATGAGGCGGGCGGCGCCAACCGATTTCCAAACCGATTTCAACCGTGCAATCATCCCCCTCTCGCTTATCCACGTACACCAGCTGTTGGTCAATGAGCACGCCGACAAGCGTCGTAGCCGATGTCTCTTGCTGAAGTCGCGTAATGTGCCTGTAAGACGCAGCTCGCAGCGAAAACGACGCGAAGACCACTGAACCAAGATCAAAGAGCCGCATACCAAGTGAATAGAGGCCCGTTGAGCTATCCAAGTTGAGGAATTTACGATAGAGAAGGTTCGAACTTAGGCGCAGAGCTGTCGACTTGTTCAAGCCGGTTCGCCGACAGATTTCGGTCAGGGATAGTTTCCGGTTTTGGAAATCGAAGCAGTCAAGGATATCCAAGGCTCTTTCAACCGCCTGAACCCGATATACTTTTTTGTCCGACCGAGGTCTTCTGTTCATTCCTGTACCGCCGCCGTCTCAGGGAGACACCTATTCAAGCGCTGTCGGCCAAACGCTGATCGGCTATTTGCACGGACGTTCTCCAGATTCGGTCTCATACTTTGACAGCGTCTCAAAGACCTTCTTGCTCCGTGATCCCTAACGTTACATATGGAAAAGCCCGGCGAAAACAAGGGATAACAGGACCGCCTCCTCGTTGCTTTTGAACCGCTGGGAAAAGATATCACCGATTTGATTCAGTTAAGTTGCACGATGTGGCACAGGGTTGCATCTGGCGCAACTTAACATTGGCTGCCCCCCTGTCAAGAAGAATCGCGACACAAACGGTAATTATTCAGTCTTGCGCGACCAGACATGGGTGTACAGGGGTTTTGTTGACAAGACCCCGCCATGTATTGTTTTTGTGCATTGAGGTGAGGTTGATCAAGGTGGGTTGGTTTGAGGGCTTCAACGCTCTGAGAATTGACCCACCGGGAGTCCCGAAGGGACGACAGATAGCGAGTGCGTAATGGTTTTGTCGTCCCCTCGGGACTCAGGTGTTCTGCAATGCCCCTTACCCGGCGATGAATCCCCGGGCCACTTTCTGACGCCCCTTCAGGGCTACGGTCTTTCGAGAAAGAAGCGACAAAGAAGGGGCACGCCAATGAGTCAATCCGTGATTATTTTTGAGAACCGCGATATATGGGGTTGCCGGATGTTGAATATTCCGGTTTGAAAGCGAATTCGTGTTAGAAGCGGTTTCTTGGACTTGACCGTTTTGAATGACTGGACTAACCTGGAAATAAGAAGTGGAACCTTTGAAGGGAGGTCTCGCCATGAACAGATCCGAAGTTCTTCGAGCTGTGGAGTGGGTCGATCAGGCCGCAAGGGAAGGCGACCCGGAATTGATGGCAAAGGCCAAGCAAGCTCTGGAATCAGAGCTGGCGTCCAAGAAGAACACCGCTTCACCTGAAAACGCCTATGAGACAGCGCTGGAGAGCTTTTTCAGAAAGCACGGCCGCGAACCTATGGAGGAGCTGCCGGACGAAGAGCAGACCTGATACTATTTCGCCAATATTATTGTAATCCGGCTTTACCGTGAGCCGGCTCGGTGTCAACAAGCGGTCCGTGGCTGCGCCTCAGACTTACGCATTAAGAACGCGCTTGCTGCGCATGGATTTGAAGGGGGAGACCATCTCCCCCTTCGAGCATCCCCCATCGTAGACCGCGAGATATTACTTGTTAAATGGCGAATCAGTATGAGCGTGCGCGTCCACGCGGATTCTTTCTACCGGCCCCCCTTGCCGCCAAAGGGATCATAATCAACGTCCAGGTCTTTCAGCATTGCATTGCGGGTCTTTTCCATGAGTTCCGGAATATCATCCTCGGTGAGGCCCTGGACGTCGATGGGATCGCCGATCGTCACTGTGATGTGTCCGGGCCGCAATTTCATGGTATCTCGAGGGAGCACCTTGAACGCGCCGTTGGTCGTTATGGGTAAAATGGGAACACCCAGGTGAACAGCCATTACGAACGCGCCCCTTTTGAACGACTGCAGGTGTCCGTCTGAAGTTCTGGTCCCTTCAGGGTAGACCAGCACGCTCCACCCGTCCTCGAGCTTGTGTCTCTGCTGACGGAGTTTTTTCATTGCCTCGCGGCCCCTGGACCGGTCAAGCGCTATGGCGCCCGTGCCCGCAAGGGCCCAGCCAAAGATGGGAATTCTCAGAAGCTCTTTCTTGATCACCCATCGGAACCGTACCGGAAGCGTATTTAGCAGAGCCAGGATATCAGTGTGCCCCTGGTGATTGGGCGCGAGAATGTAAGAGACCCCAGGGACCACTTTGTCCACGCCCTTAAGGGAAAAGGTCAACCCCACTGATTTCGCCAAGATGCGCGCCCAGAATACCATGATCCGGTAAACTGAATAGGAGCCACCGGGAAACAGGCCGATGACAATGCACGGTACCGCGAGCACGCACGTTACCGCTCCGCTCACCACACAAATCCAGATGATCCAGGGTAACATTCCTGCGGAAAGTGCCAAGTTGCGTTCCTTGTTGAGACTATGAATATGTGGTCCAACCGCGGACAGTCCGTCCATATCACGGTAACAGACCGGAAGATAGGCTCTCGCCCCACCGGGTGAAGTTCTACGGCAAATTCACTTATCCGCGCCCGCTCTGATTCACACGATTGATGTCCGCGTCTTTGTCCGGAAACCAACGAGGGGGTCGGTTTGCGAGAACAAGATCTCCAGCCGGGACGCGTGCCTCGAATTCCCGCTACCGGGTCCCCTTGCCATCGAAGGGATCATAATCCATATCCAGATGCTTCAATATGGCATTTCGAGTTTTTTCCATGAGTTCCGGAATATCATCCTCGGTGAGGCCTTGGACGTCGATGGGATCGCCGATCGTCACTGTGATGTGTCCGGGCCTCAATTCTATGGTATTTCGTGGGAGCACCTTGAACGCGCCGTTGGTCGTTATGGGTAAAATGGGAACACCCAGGTGAACGGCCATTGCGAACGCGCCTCTTTTGAAGGACTGCAGGTGTCCGTCTGAAGTTCTGGTCCCCTCAGGGTAGACCAGCACGCTCCACCCGCCCTCGAGCTTGTGTCTCTGTTCACGGAGTTTTTGCATGGCCTCAGGGCCCTTGGACCGGTCAAGCGATATGGCGCCGGTAGCCGCAAGGCTCCAACCGAAGAACGGTATCATCAAGAGTTCCTTCTTCACCACCCATCGGAACGGCGTCGGGAGCGTATTTACAAGAGCCACGATATCCGTGTGCCCCTGGTGATTGGGGGCGAGAACGTAAGAGACCCCGGGGACCACTTTGTCCACACCCTTGATGGAAAAAGTCAATCCCATGAGTTTGCCGATGATCCAATTGTACAACACCATCATCCTGTACACTAAACGGGAGGAACCGGGAAACAGGCTCAAGAGCATTAGGGGAATGGCAAGCACCACTGTCACGACCGCAGCGGCGACCAATACCCAGGCGACTCTGGGGACCATTCTTGCGGTAATTGCCAACTTGAACTCCTTGATCAGATCTCATGAACTTATTCCGGACCGCCACTAGTTTACCCAAAATACGGAATATGGCCAATAGAAAAAACTGACTGTTGCCATCGATCATGCCCCGGTTCTGAGGCACATGAACAGCTGTCAACAGTAACCGTTCACCGGGAGGTGTCCAACCCGCTGGAATCACGATGGGGGACTAATACTGTCAACAAGCACGGCCGACAAAAGGATCATAGTCGACGTCCAGATTTCGCTCTAACGCGGCACGGGTCTTTTCCATGAGTTCCGGGACGTCTTCCTCGGTCATGCCCGACGTTTCTATGGGATCGTCGATTGTTACCGTGATGTGCCCGGGCCGAAAGGTTAGCGTATTCCTTGGGAGCACCTTGAAGGACCCATTCACCGTTACGGGGAGGATTGAGACGCCGGAATTTGCAGCCATCACGAACGCGCCCCGTTTTAAAGGTTGAAGGCCGCCGTCCCGGCTCCTCGTCCCTTCAACGTAAACGAGGACGCTCCATCCCTGTGTCAGCTTCCCGCCTCCCTCGCGCATCCGGCTCATTGCCTGGCTGCCCTTGGATCTATCCAGGGCTATGCCCCCGGTGCGACTGAGCGCCCAACCGAACATGGGAATTCTCAGTAGAGCTCTCTTCATGGTCCATCGGAAACGCACAGGCAGCATGATGGTCAGGGCCAAGCTGTCGGCAACCCCCTGGTGATTGGATGTGATAATGTAGGACGTTCCCGGGACCACCTTCTCCGTGCCCTCAATCGAAAAGGTCAGTCCCATGGATCTTGAGACCATCCTGGCCCACAGCTCCATCAGACTGAATACCGCGTCCGAAGAATGAGGCAGAAGGCTGATCGCCAGTATGGGCGGGGTCACGATAATTGTAGCGATCACGAGCATCACTGCCGTCAACGCCAGTCTGGGCAACATTCTCATACTCACAGCCAATTTCGCCTCCTGATCAAGACCCGAACCATCCCCCGGGCCAAAGTTTCCGCTAACAAGCCTGATAATGGTGAAAAAGCCTACCCTTTTCCGCCCCAAAAGTCGAGCGCGTTTCCGAGGATCTCGTAAGGCTTCTATTTCACGGGGCAGATTTTCTCATGGGGCATGTCATTGCGAGGAGTGAACAGACGAAGCAATCCCCATATTGAGCGCGCACGAGATTGCTTCGCTACGCTCGCAATGACATCTTCGGCGCGAAGTTCGATGCGGAAGACTATAGAACCGTGAGTGAAGCGGAAGCCGTTTCAAAAGGCACCGGCTGTAGAAAGTCGTGCCACGGCCGTTGGTGGGTGGCCCGGACGTTACTACGTCCGGGTCGGGCAGCGACAAGAGGCGGGCGCAGATAACCCGGGCTACAACCGGTCATTTGGAATGGTGGATGCTGTCCAAAAGAACCTCTTGTTCCTTCGGAACCCAGACGCGGTAGCGTCTGGGCGACCCGGCATCCTACCATTCATGTGGCGCCGGAGATTGTGAGACAGCTTGCGCAGAGCCCTTGCCGGGCGCTGTTTGGTCAGGGATTCCCATTGACGGGCCCCAATAAACGAAATGCTTCCACGGTGTCCAGCGAGAAAGATATGGGACATGCTCAGGCGCCCGGCCGGGCATGTTGGTTTACCTGAAAGTCCCGTAAGAGAACCACCCCCATCCGGGTCAGCGTATGGGGTGGTTTGGAGGGTCGCGCAGTACGCGTGGGGCGATTGAGCGGGCCCCGGACAGCTTACGTGACATGACAACTGTCGGTAGCATGACGTTGAAATGCTTGCCCGGCTAGGGCCTCCCCTCCAAGTCCATGCGCAGCGTGCGCGCTCTTGGAGTACCCTGTCCGAGGCGAAGCCCCGGACCAGTGAACAACGGAAAGGACTTTCATACTTCGCTGTCCTCTATTTGGGGTGATGGTTGGTACAGAGATCTTTTCACTCACCTATGGTGTTCCTAATCGTTTCCAGCAGATCATCCCTGTTGATAGGCTTGTCGAAGACAGCAATCGGTTCCTTTATTGCCAGGTGCCGACCAGGAAGCCCACTTACGACGATTACGGGTAGATCTTTGAATTCTTTGGACTTGGTTAAATTCCGATAGAAGCGCGTGCCCGTGTCTCCGGGCATCTGGAGGTCGAGTGTTACCAGGTCCGGTTTCTCCTTCTTCAGCGCGTCCATGCCTTGTTCTCCATTTGAGGCGGAGCATGTTTCGTACCCATTGTCTTCCAGAAAGGAAGTCAGGTATTTCACAACATGGGACTCATCGTCTATGACGAGGACTTTCTTGGCCATTTCTACCTCCAATGTTCGGGCATCATACCAATGTGCGATCAAAAGAGGAACCTTGGAACCTCCCTCACCCTAACCCTCTCCCCCAAGGGGGAAACGGGATTCTCACTTCTCCCTCTCCCTCTGGGAGAGGGTCGGAGTGAGGGTCTTAAACTCACTTCTTTGAAAGCGCTTTGGCATCAAAGGTACCCTCACACGATCAGCGGATGCTGTCGGTGTTGTGTGGCGCTCCGGGCCGCTGGTTCGCCCCGACGCCACAACGGTCAATGTTCCACCCGTTCAAAATCCGGATGTTCGTAGAGTATCGGCATTCGATTCATTATCCATCGGAACGTCAGCACACCTATGGTGACCACTGTGATGGTCAGGACGACTTCCATCCACGAGGGGACATACCTGTCTTTCCACGGCAAGTGCCAACCAAAACATATTACGGATTGATTGAGCCGGTTTATGATTATACCGAAAGCCGTGACAACAGCCCAAAATCTGACCTGGGACGGGGCACTGTTCTGAACCGCGTACATGAACCCGAATGCAGGGACGAAAACGAATCCCAGCACTTCCACAAGATACCAATATCCGTAACCGGTGCCGAGGTAGCTCCAGGTATCATCGTGCGCGAGGCCAATCATTTTCATGAAGAAATACGCGAAGAGCGTTACCGACGCGGCCTTGCCTAACCCGAGGGTTACCCGGTCCAGGTGACCGGGATCGTGATCCTTGATCTGTTTGACGAAGATCTTGTGGGAGGCCACGCTCTCTATTATTACCATGCTAATGCCGCCGGCGATCGCGGACATGAAGAACCAGAGAGGTATAAACTCGGAATACCAGAGGGGGTGCAGCTTTGAGGGCATCAGGAGGAAAATCGATCCCAGCGCGGACTGATGCAGCATGGAAAGGCAGACGCCGAAAATCGTGGCGCCGAGGGTCGCACCGATAAAGATCTTTCTCAGCTTCTTCAGGTTGAGCCATTCGAATATGGCCGGGCACCACTCCACAAACTGGCACCCCAGGTAGAGGGCCACGTGCCACGCCACCAAAAAGAGCACCGAGTTTACGCCCCAGGAAACCACCATAGGATACGGGAGTCGATAGTAGCGGCCCAGATCAAAGGTGAGTGCAATAATTGCAAACAGATAGCCCAGAAAGCCCGTCAGAACCGCGGGTCGAAACAGGAAACCATAGTCTTTCATTCCCATAAGGTGAACAGCCGTTCCGATGACGAAACCTCCCGCGGCCAGGGCTACGCCACAGAGCATGTCGAACCCGATCCATATGCCCCATGGATTGTTGTCCGAGAGATTGGTGGACGGCCCAAGCCCGTAGAAGATCCGATAGAAGATCACCGGGATTCCTACAATCAGGATGAGCGTCACAGCCGCGTTGAAAAGGGTAAGATTGCTCTTCAAATAGTCCTCAAACGTCATCCCGAGAAAGAGCTTTTCCTGAACCCATGTGGGTTTAAATTCAGTGGCTTCAAGCGTCGCATCCATTATTTACCCTCCTTTTCTTCAAGGGCCTTCCTGATTGCTTCCTCTTCGTCGCGGTCCCTGCGCTTCTTGAATGCGTACATCCCCATAGCCAAGGCCGGAATCGTGATGAACACCGGTGAAACGAGAGACAAGAACGGCTTGCTCAACGTCGGAATAGGCACGGTTCCCAGGTCGTTTCTGAAGCCGATCATGTTGAAAGGAACGGCTGACAGGTACATCCAGGCCGTACCACCCACTTCGTGCGCGCCGTAAACATGGTTGTAGTACCTGGCGGGATTGTCCCTGATCTTCTTGTGAGCAAGGTCCAGCAGATCAGCCCTCCTGCCGAAAGTCATCACCTCCAGGGGGCAGATCTCTACACAAGCCGGAAGGCCGCCCTCTTTGGAAATCCTGTCGAAGCAGAAGGTGCACTTCTTAACTTCCGGAGTCCACGGGTCGTCATACTGATACGCGGGCATCATGAACGGGCAAGCCGCCATGCAATAGCGACAACCCACGCATAGTTCCGGATGATGGATTACCGCGCCCGTGGGCGTCTTGGTGAATGCCTGTACAAAACAGGATGACGCGCACCCGGGCTCAAAACAGTGCATGCACTGTTTTTTCACGTAGATGGGCTTTGACGGATCTCTCGGGTTCGGGTAACGATTCAGGACCGTGTAGGTGTCCGCGCTTGGCCTTCTGATCTCGTTGAAAACAGCCCTATCTTTATCGTACTCTTTGAGAGATTTTTGGTTGGGCAGCTTATTCGTTTCCTTGCACGCCCACTCACATCTCCTACAGCCGATGCACTGTGTTGTGTCCACGAGTACGCCGTATTGATCCGGGTATCCCGGGAGGGCGGCTGTTCCCATTCCCGCTCGCGCAATCCCCGGGGCGCTCAGGGTAAGGGCCGCGGCGCCTCCTCCGACAAGACTCTTGAGGAAAGCTCTTCTATTTTCGTCCATGATCAAGTCTCTCCCGTTTTCGTTGCAGTGGACGTTTCAGGTGTCCTGGTGGCCATCGGTCACTTCTTCTCTCTATAGGTGAGGAATCTCCAGAAGGAGATGAAGACAAACAGATATATGATGACGACCAGATACTCCATGCCTTTGGTGTAGGTGAAGAATTCATGCAGTATATTGACCATTTTCGATCTCCTTTCCCTGGGGGGGGGCGGTCCGTTTGTTACCGGTTATTTCGCGGTGCCTGAGGTTTTTCCCGGGGTGTTCTTCTCCGGCTCCTTGGCCGCGTGGCACTTGACACACTCAAGGGATTTGGGTTTCTGACCCATGGCCTCATGACATCCCATGCACTGACGGTGATAGCTCGCCAGAATACCCGGTTTGCCCAGTTCCTTCGGGTTGAAGCGTATGCCGTGGCAACTGCTGCACTTGGGAACCTTTTTGACCGAGCCCGGGTCGGTTCTGTGATGACAACCCTCGCAAAGGGCCTGTTCTCCTTTCTGGCTATGGAAAAACAGGGCCAGCGAGCTCTTGTTCGAGATCGTAGTGAGCTTTGCAACTATCTTCTGATGGGGAAGTTCCGCGGGTTTGTACTCGTTTTCAAGATCCTTGATCAAAACCTTTTCAGGGACCTTTTCCTTGTCGAAAACCAGCGGAAGAGGCGCGGGCGCCTTAATGGGTTTTCCCTCAGAGGGCCCCCTATGGCAGACCGGACATGAGGCCTTCGGCATGGACGTCAGCAGCCATTGATGGCATCCCGCGCAGTTTCTGCTCTTTTTGGCGGTTTCGTGACAGCCGGCGCACGATTGAACAGCGCCGGACTTGTGAAAAGCACGTTCAAAGGAAACACCTCCGCCCTTCTGCAAGTGCGGTTTTGTCTTCAAATCCGGTTTCTCGGTATGGCAATTGGAGCACTTTTCCAGAGAATGGTGATGGCAGGTGTTGCAGAATTGAGCCCTCGGCTCATGGGCCTTGTGATTGAAGGCAACCAGCTTCATGCGGGCCTTTTTCACATCTTTGACAGCCACGTCCATAACGTCCTTCTGGCCTCGGACCAGGCGTGGTATTTTGATGATTTCTTCAGGGGACAGGATCTTGTGTTCACCGTGGCAGCCCTTGCACTCAAAGGGACCTACTTCTTTCCCGGTCTTGGGCGCCTGTCCTCTTTTGAGTAGAGCCTCCGCGGTCTTCAAGTGGCACCCGATGCACCGGGCATGGGCCACCTTCCTCATTGCACGAGCGTTTTTCTCGTCTTTGGCTTTGTGACAGGCCCTACACGAGTTCTCGGTATCTTTCTTGTATGTGAGCTTTTTCTGCTTTTCGTCGAAGATGTGGTGGCACTCGGCGCAGGTCTTGTCCCTAGCGATGCCGGTCTTTTCCAGCACATTGAGGTGCCTGTTGTGCCGGTCGTAGTTGAATATGGGCTGCCACCCCCAAGTAACTTTCCGCACGAGCGGCTTCCTCACGTGACACTTGCCGCAAAGGCCTATGTCAGGGCCGGTCTTTTTCCCCTCCGCTGTCATCTTACTGTGGCAGTTCCCGCATCCGGCATGGTATGCGTCTCTTATGGATTTTCTGTCTTTTGCGTTGTAGGGGAACTTGGGGAACCCGAAGATTTGGACCTTTTTCTCCACCAGCCGATCATCTTTCTCCTCAACTATATGGCAGACTTTGCAGTCCGCTTTCTTGGCGTGTTTGAGGGCCTTTGTGTGTCTATCGTGGTCAAACGCTACTTCCGGTCGCTCCAGGGCCTCCGAGATCCCCATGTGACCGATCAACAGCGGGAGCCGGACACCATCCCCGGGGCTTTGCTCGGCAGGCTCCCCGGAGTAGACGAATCCTGTCACTCCGAAGAGCAGGACCAGGCAGAACCCGAGGAATATGAAGAGAACTCTCTTTTTGCTCCAACTCATGATCCACTCCTTGTACGCAGCTCGCCGACTCGAAGTTATTCGGCCTTTAGTTCTTCCGGGATTTCCATGACATCCACGAGTATTTCGCTGAAGAATTTCACGTGCATGCCGAGGTTGTAGCCCCCGACTATGTCCTCGATACCGCTGTGACAGTTGTGGCAAGGGGTTATGATTACGTGGGCGCCGGTGGCTTCAAATTGCTCGGCCTTTACCCTGTTGCCTTTTACACGGGAAGGCTTCCAGGGAGGCCCGCAGTTGATGGTACCCCCGCCTGCGCCACAGCAGTAGTTATGCTCGAATCCCGGGTCGGGCTCACGGACATCCGAGCAGGTCATCCGAACAATTTCACGGAGTTTGCCGCCCAGACCCCGTCCTCTGACGATGTTACAAGGATCCTGAATGGTGACGGGCTCTTCAAACTTGTGGTCGATCTTGATTTTTCCCGAGGTCAGCAGATCATGATAGAACTCGACCGCGTGAATCACGGGGACCGGCGGTGTCCTCCAGCCAAGCCACTTGGGTCCGTCGTAAACCGCGCCTCGGAAGGCATGGCCACATTCTCCCATGACAATCCTTTTGACTTTGAGGTTCAAGGCTGCTTCATGGTGCATTCGTTCCACCCGGCCCATGACCTCGAAGTCGCCGGAGTACATGGCCATGTTGCTGTTATCCCAGCCGTCCACGGAAGGCATGGTCCAGTCGATCCCGGCCACAGTCATGATCTGGGCGATGTTGCCCAGCAGCTGCGCCAGGATTTTCGGCTCCGGAGCGATTACCGAATAGAAGATATCTGCGCCTTGTTTGTCGAGAGGTATTCGGGCGGTCTTCACCTCATCCCTGGCGTCCTCCTCCTGCCATTGGAGAGTGTCGATCCACTCGTCCTGCTTGACCCACATCTGGTTCATGGTCACCGCGTGGCTGTTCACCGTGTCCTGGAGGAACTGGGGAACTATTCCCAGTTCACTGCACATTCTCCTTACCAGGAGCAGGAGATAGGCTATGTCGATACCGAAGGGGCAGTACATGCTGCACTTTCGGCACACATTGCACTCGGTGTGGGCTATGCGGGAGCATTCTTTGAGAAAATCCCCGTCCACCTTCCCTTTTCTCCTGAGGATCTCCCAAAGGGTCTGTTTGACCTTGCCCACCGGGGAAAACCTCGGGTCGCGGTCGTTGGAAAGGAACCAGTGGCATGCATCCGAACAGAGTCCGCAATGTACGCACGTGTTCATGTAGACTTTAAGCCTGGCCGCGGTCTCCTTGTCCAGTATCCTGTTGATCACTTCCTCAATGCGTTCCGCAGTCAGGTTCTTTGCGGATTCATCCAGCCCTGGATCGGATACGACGGGAAGTTCCGGTAAACCCATGACAAATCCTCCGTGATCTCTGAGATGATCACCAATCTTTTGCGTGGCGCACAGCGCCGAATTCTGATCCCATGTACGCTCTTGTGAACGGGAAGAAGAGAGCGTGGCTCAACCTGGTGAAGGGAATGGCCATGAGCATCAAGCAGCCCGAAATCATGTGAATGATCAGCATTGTGTCGTAATGGAACCACTGCATCCTTGCCATGAAGCCGGTGACAAAGGGTGCCGCCACAATGGCGAGCAGCACATAGTCGGAAGCAACCGTGACGAACCGCACCTCGGGCATCATCCAACGTCTCACGAGGAAGAAGACGCAAGCCAGAATGACGACAATGGTCAAGCTGTCCGCGACCCCTTCCGAGAAGGTAGGCCAGCTGGGTCCCCAGGCCGCGGAAAACACCACCACATGAGCGGTCAGAAAGATGGGCAAAAGGACCAAGCACAGGTGAAATGCAAATGCGACGATTGTCATCTCATAGCGCATCCGCATGTTCTTTGCCGCGAAAGGTATGATCCAGTGGAACAGGGAGCGGAGGCCGTGTTTGAGACTCATGTAAGGATAGACCACCTTATCCTTCCGGGCGGCCACCGCCATCCTCAGAAATTGGAAGATCATCCCTCCTACGAAGACTATGAATGCTATCCAGACCAACGGGCCGCTAACAAAATCGTACATCCCGCGCCTCCTTGAATCAGCCGATGATTTCAGTAACCGGGACCACCCTCCGGTAATACTTGCCGTCCTCCACGGCCCTGATGAGGATCTTTGTTCCATCGGGGCTGAAAACGGGTTCCCACAGGGCATCATAGGCCTTTTGGGACACCTTTCGGTTCAAGACAATGTAGTACTTGCCGCCCCTCTCCGCCTTTGCCGCAACTGTTTCCCCATCCGGGCTGAACACCGGATCCCAGATCATATCGAACTGTTCAGACCACGGTTTGCCGTCCACCGCGATAGTCCAGGTCTCCTCGTCTTTGACTATTGCTGCGACTCTGCGGCTGTCCGGGCTAAACACCGGCGGCAAGACTGCATGACCGAACGTTGCACGCCACAGGTCGCCGTCAACGACTATGGTCCATCTGCCAAAGCTGGGACAGGCCACAGCAGCCACTCTTTTTGCGTCGGGGCTGAAGGTCTGATGCCAGACCTGGACGAATGATCTCTTCCAAATAGGTTCTCCGTTGACCAGAAGTCTCCAGCCGGCCGGCGTCAAAGCCGGGGCCATCACATCCTTTGTTCCGGGCACAAATGTGGGCTGCCATACGGCCTTGTACACATCCTTCCAGGGGTTTCCATCTACGGCGATGGTCTGGCCCGTCATGATCGGCCTGACTTCCGCGGCCGCGTTGGCCCCGTCTTCACTGAATGCACAACCCCAAACGTTGAGAAAGCGCGCATCCCATGCCTTTCCATTGACCGCCAGGGTCCACATTCCTTTCTGAAAACCGAAAATGTCCGCCTCGGCCAGAGGTTCCAACTGTACGGCGCCGGCAGTATTGACTCCATCCGCGCTTACTTCGCAGCTCCTGGCTTCAACGTACTTGTTGTCCCAGGGTTTTCCGTTGAGAATGATGCCGTACCCGTCGGGGGTCCTGAAGTTGGCCGCGATGTTTCCGGCGTCACGACCAAATTTCATATTCCATACGTAATCAAAGGTCTGTTCCCAGGGTTGGTCCTCAACGGCCACGGTCCACTGGTCATCATTCATGGCAATGCAGACCAGCCGACCGTCCGGGGCGAATATGAGGGACCAGGCCTTCTCGAAGGTGTTTTGCCATACAGACCCGTTGACGCATGGAGCAACGGTTTCTTCATCCGTCATCACGACCGCGGCGATCTTTTCGCCGTCCGGGCTGGTCACAAGTTCGTGGATTTCGGAGAAGTTATCTCTCCATTCGCTGAGATCCGTGATGAGCTTGTCCCTGGTTTCCCAGTCCCAGTCTTGAAGTTGCGTCATTTGCAGCCTCCCTCCAAAGGGGCTCTGAGCTCACGTGTTCAGTGAGTCACTGTCCGGTTCTTCATCCCCGACGATCTTGAGCTGTTCGTCTTTGTCCATCTGTCGTCGGGGAAGGTTGATGGTGAAAGTGGTCCCGACACCGGGTGCGCTTTCAAAGGAAATCGCTCCCTCGTGTTCCTGGACTATCTTGCTGGTTACGAGCAAACCCAGGCCCGTGCCCTTGCTGCCTTTGGTGGAGAAGAAAACGGAAAAAACCTTGTTTTGCGCGTCTTCGTCCATTCCCGTGCCGTTGTCGGAGACTTCGAAAACAACTCCACGGTCGGGGCCTCGCCTGGTTCTGACTACAATGAGATGGTCGTGGGTCCGGGAGTCGGCTTCACATGCGTCTATGGCATTGGACACCAGATTGGTGAGCGCGGTGTGCATACCTCTTTGGTCAACAACAATGGTCGCGGGATCAGGATCGAAATCTCGATCTATTTGAATTGAGTGCTCTTTCGCCCTTAGATCGAACAGAGCGCAGACTTCTTCGGCCAAAGCGTTTGGGTTCACATCCTCATATTCGGGCGCCCGCTCTTTGGAGTAGCTCAACAGGTCCTTCACCAGGGCAGATATGCGAAGAATGTTGTTCTGAACCATCTGCCAACCTCTGTCGAGCAATGCATCGTCATGATCCTCCATAGCTGTCTCCACCACGTACAGTCCACCTTCCAGGCCTTGAAGCACGTTCTTTATCCCGTGGGCCAGGCCCGCGACCGTTTGACCCACTGTGGCCAGCCGATCGGCATCGGCCTTTTCTCGCTCAAGTCTTTTGAATGTCCTCAGATCCTGGTAGAAGCCGACGCTCCCGACCACTCGACTGTCGTCATAGAGGACTACCCCGGTGAAACGGACAGGGATCCGCTCACCGGTACTGGAGGGGACGACGGCTTCCTGAGCAACCAGGCCGGCGGGCTCAATTTTGGCGCCGGCAAGCGATGATCTGATCATTCTAACGAATTGCGGAGGAAAGTACTTTTCGACGCTGCTGTCACCGATAACTTCGGCTGCAGGGTAACTGAACAGGTTCTCAGCTGCGTGATTGAAGACATTCAGCCGTCCGTTTTCATCGGTGGCCACGATGCCGTGAATGGAGCTTTCGATCAAATTGGTCTGGAAATCGATGGAGACCTGTAGTTCCTTTTCAAGCTTTATGCGATCTCCGATGTCTATGGAGATAGCCATCGCGTAGGTCACTTCGCCCTTGCGATTGAGAACCGGCAATGTATAGCTCAGATAGTGCGCTTCTTCTCCCGAGGGGGTGATGCCGCATTCTTGTCTCCGGTACGCCATGCCGTCCTGGAAGGTTCGCTCCACAACACATTCTTCGCATTTGTGCGGCTGCCTCTTGTAGACCTCATAGCAGTGCATGCCGACACTGCCCTTGAAGTACTCTCTCATTTTCGCGTTTTGACGGAGAATCTTGAAATTCCTATCTATAACGGAAATGAGACAAGGCACCTGCTCGAACAGAGTCCGGTATTCTTCGCGGTTTTTCTCAAGTTCGAGGGTCCTGCGCTGAATCCGGGCATTCATCATGTTGAACGCACTCGCCAACGCGCCCAACTCATCATTCGAAGTTACCGGCATCTCACCGGTGGGCTCTCCTAGAGCCAATCCTTTGATCCAACCAATGAGTCGGGTCACCGGTCTGTTCACCTTCACTGTGATGTACCCGACAGTTGTCACAATGACCAAGAGCGCCGTCAGAGCGCCGATCAAGGCTGTCTTGGTAATCGTAGATCGCACGTGGGAATCGAACCCCTGCAATGGAATTGCCACGTCGATGACACCGAGAACCTTTTGGTCGGGGGAGTGTACGTGGCAGTCCGCGCTCGAGCACTTGGGAGAATTGTATATAGGAGTGATCATTCCCAGCACTCTGTTTCCTTCCGGCGAATAGTGAACGCGGGTCCTCTGCTCGTCCGTCACTTTGGCAAGAGGCCGGTCTTTGGCATGGCAGCCGAAACAGGGCTGGGCCTCCTTGTTGACTTTTGTTCCAATGTCCGACGCGGAGTCGGAGAATTTGACGACCCCGCTCTGATTGTAGATTCGAATATGCGAGATGTTTTCCCGCATACTCAAATCTCTCACAATGTTTGCCGTAGCCAGCGAGTCATCCTTGAGCATGCTGTGATTTGTGGCATGCAGAACCGCGGTGCTGAATGTTCGGGCTTCTCGAAGCATCTGCGCGAAAAAGAATTCCTTCTGTAATCCCATGATCAGATACAGGGAGATCGAATAGGAAATGACCGTTATCAGCCCCACAGCCAGGGCGATCCGGAATCCGAGACTACGGTGCAGGACGGTCCATCTTTTCTTGTACCGACCCACTTTGGAACCTCAACTCTCCACAAAGATGGCGAAGATGCCAAGTCAAACCGTCTCACACCAGTCCACTTCCAAAGGAGTGACAATGAGTCCCGCGGGCCGCGGGACTCGGCAAGCCGGCAGTGGCGTTCATGGATAGGAA
>CAZGNL010000120.1:0-16657 GCA_964527475.1 uncultured Syntrophaceae bacterium | reverse complement strand
TAGGTTCGCGCGCTCCACGCGCCAACCACACCTCACAGAAAGGGCGAAACTATAGCGGGGGAGGCGTTTTTGCAAAAACGTCTCCCCCGGTATTCTCTTACCTCTTACCTCTTACCTCTTACCTTCATGGCCATGAAGAGTCTTTCGGAGGACACGGGCAGTTCGTTTATTCTGGCGCCGGTCGCGTCGTAGATCGCGTTGAGTATGGCCGGGATCGTGGGCATGATTGCGCCCTCTCCCACTTCTTTTGCGCCGTAGGGGCCGTTGGGTTCGTCCGATTCCACGATGATGGATTTCACGTTGGGCATGTCCAATGATGTGGGGATACGGTATTCTCCCAGGCTTGAATTGAGTATCCTGCCTCGTGAATCGAACTTCACCTCTTCGAATAGGCATTCCCCGAGGCCCATCGCGAGCGATCCCTGCATCTGACCTTCAATGCTCGTACGGTTCACGGCCTGGCCGCAGTCATGCGCGTCGGTCATGTCGTCCACCGTGATCTCACCGGTTTCCATGTCCACGGAGACCTCCACGATCTGCGCTGAACAGCCGTAAGCAGGAGAAGTTCCCACAGCCGCGCCTTTGTACGTGCCGCCCAGTGGAGGCGGTTTGTACTTACCGGTACTGACCAGGGTTCCTTCTTTGAGGTAAGCCAGTCGAGCGGCTTCCCTGAACGTGAGGTAGTCACCCCCGGGTGGATCGGTCCATCCACGGTGCTCTTTGATGTACTGGGTACGGATCTTTTCAAAGTCCCCGGGGCCGCCGTCAAAGAATACGTTTCCATCCCTGAAAGTGATCGATGATGGATCGCAATCCATCTCAGCCGCAAGGTGCTTCACTATCTTATCCCTGATCTGCTCCGCGGCTTCCTTTGTGGCATGCCCGGTCATGAGCGTCTGACGACTCGAATACGCGCCCAGGTCCACGCTCAGGTCCGTGTCTCCGGACACCACCCGGACACTCTCCAGGGGAACCCCAAGGGTTTCAGCCGCGAACATGGCCATGGCGGTGTCCGATCCCTGACCCACGTCCGCTGATCCGGTCAGGACGTTCACCACGCCCCCGTCCTCGCCAATCTTTATCACCACGGTCGAATGGTACGTGTCTGAACGGTAGATGGGGTAGCCCGCGCCGGAAACAAAGAATCCGCAGGCCATTCCTATTCCTTTGCCTTTTGGAAGTTTTCCTTTTTTGTCGGCCCAACCGGACTTGTCACGAACCGCTTCAACGCACTCCTTCATTCCCAGGCTGGACATATCAAGATAATTGATGGTCATATCGCCGCTGGTCATGATGTTCTTGAGCCGCATCTCTACCGGATCGATTCCCAGCTTTTCCGCGGTCATGTCCACGAGCTGCTCAAAGGCCGCTCGATGGGCCACTCCGCCGTGACCACGCTGTGCGCCGCAGGTCGGCTTGTTGGTGTAGACCCTATGGCCGTCATATTTCATTGCGCTCAGATTGTACGGACCACCAAGAAGGGACCCGGAATAGTAAACCGTCGCGATGCCGAAACTCGTGTATGCGCCCCCGTCCAGGACCGCCTTGTTCTTTACCGCGACCATGGTCCCGTCTTTTTTCACGCCGAGGCTCATCTCAGCATAGAACTGATGCCGGGCCCGGCTGTGCAAGAAGACTTGTTCCCGGGAATAGGCCATGCGCACCGGCTTGCCGGTTTCACGAGCGAGCAGCACAGTGCTCATCTCCAGAGGCGTGGCCTCGCACTTGGGCCCGAATCCGCCTCCCACGGCGGGTTTGACCACACGCACGTCACCCACGGGAATACGACAGACCATTGCAACGGTCCTCATCACGTAGTGGGGAACCTGAGTGGAGCTATACAGAGTCAGCTTGCCGTTGAGATCAAACACTGCAATGCAGGTATGGGGCTCGATAAAGGCCGCATCCTGACGCTTATTGAGAAACGTGTGATCCACCACCAGATCGCATTCGGCCAGGGCCGCTTCAGTCTCACCGAACTCCTGGTGGACCTCGGCGTTGATGTTACCGGGAAACTCGTCGTGAATCAGGGGAGCGCCCTCTTTTTGGGCCTCAAACATATCGAATACCGCGGGAAGCTCTTCGTAATCGACCTTGATCAGTTCCACGGCTTCCAGCGCGGTTTCCGGATCCACCGCGGCCACGGCCGCGACTTCGTCTCCCACATATCGGACCTTGTCATGCGCGAACAGAGTCTCATCGTAACGGGCCGGGGATACCCCATACTTGACAAGACCCGCTTCCTTGGCCGTGATCACAGCCTTGACTCCGGGAAGCTTCAGTGCCCGGGACGTATCGATATTGAGGATCTTCGCGTGAGCAATCGGGCTCTGGACCATAGCCGCCGTGAGCATGCCGGGCATGGTCATGTCGTCCACATACACCGCCCGACCGGTCGCCTTTGCGGGCGCGTCAAGCTTGGGGGCTCTGCTTCCGAGAATATTGAACTGGGTCATTTTCAGGACACCTCCGTTCCCTCGATCGCGTCCGCTGCCGCCTGAACCGCTTCCACGATCTTCTGATAGCCCGTGCACCTGCAAAGATTGCCTGAGATGGCGGTCCGAATTTCCAATTCAGTGGGCCGGGGATTGTCGTCCAGTAGGGTCTTGGCCGAAAGGATCATTCCAGGGGTGCAGAATCCACACTGGATGCTCCCCTTGTCCACAAAGGCTTGCTGAATGGGGTGCAGCTTCCCGTTTTCCGCCAGGCCTTCAATGGTCAAGACCTCGCCGCCGTTGGCCTGAACCGCCAGCACAAGACACGAATTCACGGGTTTGTTGTCCAGGATAACCGTACAAGCGCCGCAATCTCCCAGGCCGCATCCATGTTTGGACCCGGTAAGTCCCTGGTCTTCTCTCAAGAACTGGAGCAGCGTCTGGTTCGGCGCCACAGCGGATTCAACCTTGCGGCCGTTAATAGTCAACTCTATCAGGGTCTTCATCGTGCTTTCTCCATCAATGGGGGTTGGCGCCCCAACTCAAAACCCGCCGGGAAAGACGGTTACGGTTTCCAAGCCCGGGCCCGCTCATAGGCCTCGCCAAGGGCCCTCTTGGTGAGCACCTCGATCATCATGCAGCGGTACTCCATTGTGCCTCGGTGATCGGTAATGGGGCTGCACATGCCTACGCTGAGCTCGCCCGCGCGAGCAAACAGATCCGCGGAGGGCTTCTCCCCTTTCAACATATCTTCGGCCGCGAAACCTCTCACGGGCATCGGAGCGACAGCTCCAAAAGCAATCCGAGCGTCCGCTATGTCGCCATCCGCGGACTTCAGGGTCAGCATGACCGCCACGTTCACCATTGAAATCTCAAGGGTTTTGCGCGCTCCCAGCTTGAGGTAAGCCCCACCACTCCACGCCGCGGGAGTCTCGATGTCTATGGAAACCATGAGTTCATTGGGCTCGATCACGGTCTCTCCCGGACCTCGGAAGAATTCGTTGAGGGACACTTCCCGCTCGGCTGTCGAGCTCTTCAACTTCGCGGTTGCCTCAAGAACCATACAGGCCGGAGGCAGATCCGCGGCCGGACGACCGTTTACCAGGTTGCCCCCTATGGTGGCTCTGTTCCTGATCAGCGGCGACCCGAGCCTGCTCGCCGCCAGGGCCAGCGGAGCAAAGCGATCGTTGAGCAGCTCATGACGAGATATCGCGTCAGCGCTCGCGGCAGCGCCCACTGAGACTGCATGACCGTTCCTCGGCACGATTTCATCAAGTCCCGGAACACGCGCCAACGAGATCACGTGCGACGGCTTGTCGATCTTCTGTTTCATGCGCACCAGAAGATCAGTCCCGCCGGCAATCAGCTTGGCGTTGCCGCCCATCTCATGGAGCAGTTGCAACGCGTCCTCCAGGGTCGAGGGTTCATGATAGTCAAACTTCGGAAGGAGCATTCTCTTTAACTCCCATGAAAAAGGATTCGGTACTTCGGTTCGTGGCCCAAAGATCACTGTTCGCGCGGCTTGCCGGTATTTTCCTGTTTCGTTGCGCCTTTTCGCCAGGCATGGCCGTTCCTACGAAAATGCCGTTTCTTCATCAATGTCACGGCTTCCCTATGGGCGACCGCCGGTCGCTCATACGAGCGGGGCCGGCCGCGGTTTCCGCAGGCCGAGCCCGCGGGCGATTCGACGATACCGCGCGCCTTCGCAGTCCGCGGCGCAAGAAACCAATGAAGTTTCATAATAGCATAACCCGGGACAAGCGTGAGACCCGATCAACGATCGGTTGCTCCGAGGGGACCTGACCAAACAGGAGACGGGAATTTCAACCATGCCTCCACAGGCATGCGCAAAAAACAGAACTCCCAGATGGAAATCTTCCGGCGAAGCTCGATAACGTTCCAACGCAACTTCCGGATCGCGCAGGAAACTCCCAAGAGTCTGCCAGGACTTAGCGCAACCCAAACACACGGGAACCACGCGGCCCCGCGTCGCGGGAGTGCGTCCGTGCGGTCCACTTGCGTCAACGGGATCTATCCCTGGTTCACGGCTTCCGTGTTGAGTCGTAATGTCGTGCCCTGTGATCTCTTTTGTCCGGCCCCCGGGATCGCAAGCGGCTTCCACTCCGTAGTCAGCCAGCCATTTGACCAGTTCCTTCGCTAACTTCCCGGCATTATCCTCTTGAAGACCAGGATCATCCTTGCCTTCATCCTCGTACGGAGGACATCTGAAGTAGAGCCAACCTGAGTATCCTCCGAACGGGGTGCCGTCCGTGGGACGATTGCAGGCCATGACGCCCCGCGCGATTTGCACGTCAACGGGAACGACCACATGGTAGTCGTCTCCTTTGGGTGAAACTCCGATCCATCCTTCATTGCCGGACCTGACCGGAAGGGTGGCGCGTTTTATGTCAAAGAAATCAATATTGAGCATGGGCTTGCTTTGCAGAAATTCCGTATCGAGAACAGCTTGTAGTTTAATCTAGCTATGGTGAATGATGGTGTCAAGGAATATTTGATTGTCGGAGAAAAGCATTTGACAACTGGTGCGTACTTGGCTAAAAGAAACGGTGTTTCATTATGGTGAACGAAATGAACCAAAATAACGGCTCGGAGAATTCCTCATACTCGGCTCCTATCGTGTCCAAGGCCATCAGAGTGCTCAACACGATTGTCTCTTCTCCGGAGAACCAGGGAATAAGCGACATCGCTGCGAATCTGTCTCTGGCCAAATCGACCACCCACGGGATACTCACTGCTTTGGAGCAATCAGGGTGGGTGCTTCGGGACCCGATCAGTCGGAAGTACACCTGCGGGTACGCGTTCAAAGAGACTGCCGTGGAGGCTGATGTCCGACTTCCCCTCGTGGAGCTTGCTCGGCCGCATCTTAAAGAACTGGGAGCAAGACTCAACGAAGACGTTTTTCTCGGGATACTTGCCGCGGGGCGAATTCTCATACTGGACCTGATAGAATCTTCCAAAGAACTCAAGGTGGCCAAGAGACCGGGGACGGCATTTTCCATCCTGGCAGGAGCCGCGGGAAAGATCTTTCTCGCCGGCCTGGACAGGGAGTGGGTATCAACCATGCTGCGCGCCGGGCCGATGCCACAGTTCACACCCAAATCCATTACCGATCCGGACAGGTATATGGCTGTACTTGAACAGGTTCGCGAGGCCGGAATCGCGACGGATATGGGCGAGTATATTCCCAACGTGTGGGCGGTTGCGGTTCCCGTCTTTCATGGCGGCAAGAACCGCACCCGTATGGTCGCGGGCTTCTGGGTCGTGGGCCTGGATCCCACGCCGTCGAAGGCAAAGATGCAGACCACGGAACATTTTGCTCGGATCACCGGAGAAGTCCTTGACCGGGCGGTCACCGACCCGGGAGTCCGTGGTGAGCCTTAATACCAAGTTGCGTTCAAAGCAGTACAGTGTACAGGTGAGGGACCGAGTCTCAAAATCCCCCCTAACCCCCCTTTAGCAAAGGGGGGCAGGGGGATTTTTCCCTTCCGGACTTGAGCCATATGTTCCCTCTTTGAAAGCGCATTCCTAAAAAAGTCCCTTTGTCTTGAGCACAGCGATCGGGTCCACGCATGGGGTGGTTTGGAGGGGAGCCACTGCGCGTGGGCGATTGAGCGGGCCCCGCACAGCTTACGTGACATGACAACTGTCGGTATCATGGCGTTGAAATGCTTGCCCGGCTAGGGCCTCCCCTCCAAGTCCATGCGCAGTGTACGCTCTTCGTGTACCCTGTCCGAGGCGAAGCCACGGACCAGTGAACAACGGAAAGGACTTTTATGCTTCGTTGTCGCTCTCTTGCGATGGTAGTTGGTATAGCCCCTGGGCACCATTGTCGGTTTGGTCCTCGGCGCCTATTCGCTCTTTCAACAAACTCCAATCTTACGAAACTCTTTGCGAAATGGTATTAATACCTTCCGGACGCCGATCCGGGCTTCACGGGCGCGTCTATGTGGGCTGATGCGATTGTCATTGTATCCTGCGACGGCTTTGTGGGGGATTGTCCATGGAAATCGGCTCTCGGTGGCCTGGTCCCGACAATTTGTGGTATAGTTGGAAATCGGCGCGCATGGACCGTTTTCCCAGACGCTTCGGTGCCAGTTCGGGGTTCAAGAGCCGTGGGACGAGCGATCAATGGTCCAAGGCAACCCGCATTGACGATATCGCGGAATAATTCCCGTTCAAAAGAAATCCGGAACGGGATTTGGATCACAATCTTCCAGGGAGGAAAGGCTGAAATGAAAGAAAAGACTGTGATGATGAAAGCACTTCTGCGCCTGGCCATGCCGGTTCTGGTACTCTTTCTGTGCGTAGGCTCGGCACGGGCGGGCAATGACGCGGAGGTCAAGGCTTTGGTGGAAAAGGCCGTGACCATGGTCGAGAAAAGCGGATTGGATGCGACTCTCAAGGCTATCAACGATCTCAAAGGCCCCTTTGTACAGGGTGATCTCTACATCTTTGCCATGTCACTGGATAATCTCAGATTGGCCACAGGTTCTTTGTACAGTAAGCATTTGCTCGGAACAGTCGGCAAGAAAGAGCTTAACACCAAGATGGCGGAAATGGCAAAGAAGCAAGGTTCCGGTTGGATCGAGTATTCCTGGCCCAAGCCTAACCAAACAAAGCCGTCCCTGAAAAGATCATACGTAATGAGAGTGCCCGGAAAGGACGCGTATTTCGGGTGCGGTTACTATCTGAAATAGCCGAAGATTGAGACGACTGCGATGGGTTGCAGCGCATATTTCGGGACAATCCCTAAGCCTCCTGAGTCTTGGGCAGGGTGAAGAAGAACGTGCTCCCTTTCCCTACATCCGATTCCAGCCAGACTTCGCCGCCACTGTCCTCAACGATTCTTTTGACCAGGCTGAGCCCGACACCGGTGCTTTCCAATTCATCACGGGGGGCAAGTGTCTGGAAGATCCTGAAGATCCTTTCGTGATATTTCGGGTCAATTCCGGGTCCATTGTCTGCGACACTGAATCTCCAGTGATCACCTTGGTCTTGGCATCCTATTCTGATCTCGCCGTTGGGCTTGTCCATGAATTTCACTGCATTCTGCGCCAGGTTCCAAAAGAGGAGTTCTTGGCGTGACTTCCGGCAGATCAAGGAAGGCAGTCGATTCTCGATAATCAGCTGATTGTCTTTGGACGGATCGACCAGATCGATCACCTGTGTGCAGAGCTTGTGGAGATCCACGTTCGTTTTCCGCTCTTGGACCCGTCCGAGCCGAGAATACTCGAAGATGCCTTCGATCAGATTGTTCATCCGACTTGTCCGGCCCAGGAGCAGTTCCATTCTTTCCTTTCCTTCCTCGTCAAAAGTTTCTGAATAATCTTCCAAGATCCACGAGGCGAGCTGGCCGACAGCGTTCAAAGGCGCCTTGAGATCGTGTGATAGGGCGTAGACGAGGTCGTTGAGGTCCCTATTTGCCGACGCCAGTTGGGCGGTGCGTTCCGTCACTCTGCGCTCGAGTTCATCGTGAGCCTGTCTCAGTGATTCTTCGGCCCGTTTGCGATCCTTGATTTCCCGTTCAAGTCGTTCATTGGCGCTGGTCAGGTCCCTGGTACGATGTTCGGCCTCGTCCTGAGTCTCTTTCATCTTCAGCAGAGACGCGGTGCGAACACGCAGTTCTACTTTGTCCACTGGTTTGGTGATGAAATCGTTGGCGCCGGCTTCTACCGCGCGCAGACGGTCCTCTTTGCTGTCCATGTTGGTGACCATGATGATGGGTACGCCGCTGCAATCCGATTGCTCTCGGATGCGCCGTGTCACCTCAAACCCGTTCATACCCGGCATCATCACATCCAGGAGCACAAGGTCGATATCCGGATTCAGCCTGGCCAGGCAATCGAAACCGTCGTGGGCCGGTTCGAATGAGTACCCCAGGGCATATAGCATAGCCTCAAGAAGGGCCCGGTTCAGTTCTTCGTCATCCACCACAAGAATGCGTTTGGACTCGCTCATGAATTCATAGCCCCGATCCGGAAATCGAATTGGTTGCGAATGTTGCCCAGGCCGTGCAAGTCTCTGGGAGATTCGGCACATTTCACGCGGAATCAGGCGCGTTTTCCACGATCACGCTCTTGACCCGATTGCGTCCATTTCTCTTTGCCTCAAAGAGCATTTTGTCGGCATTCTCAATTAGAGTATCAGGCCCCCAGCCGTCCCCGGGGATTAGCGAAGCCGTTCCCAGGCTGATTGTAATCCTATCGGCAACAGCGGAGCTATAATGCTTGATGTCCAGTGACATTATCCGCTCACGCATTTTCTCGGCAACAGTCACAGCACCCCGGGAGTCTGTATCCGGGAGGACCGCCGCAAATTCCTCGCCACCGTACCTTGCAACAAAATCTCCGGCTCTGGAGGGCGCGGAAACCAGATCTCGCGCTACCGCCTTGAGGCAGTCATCACCTGCAAGGTGCAGGTATTTGTCGTTGAAGGCCTTGAAGAAATCAATGTCTATCATGATCAATGACAGCCAGTTACTTGCGCGATCTGCTCGTCTCCATTCTTTTTCAAGGACCCTGTCGAAACCGCGGCGATTGGGAATGCCCGTCAATCCGTCGATAGAGGCCATCTCTTCCAAAAGGTCTCCACGTCGCTTGAGTTCCAGATGAGTCCTCACCCTGGCCTTGACAATCGACACGCTGAACGGTTTGGTAATATAATCAATCGCGCCCAGTTCAAAGCCCCTTGTCTCGTCCTCTTCCTCGCTTTTTGCCGTAATGAAGATCACTGGAATGTTGCGGCTGGTTTGATCCGATTTGATGCTCCGGCAAACCTCGTACCCGTCCATCCCGGGCATCATGATGTCCAGCAAGACAATGTCCGGAGGCGTTGCCGAATTCACCAGTCTCAAGGCATCGGCGCCGTTGGTGGCAACATTTATGTTGTAATCGGATATCAACGCCCCACCGAGGATGTTGATGTTCGCCGGAGCGTCATCGACTATCAGAACCCTCTGCTTGAGTAGAACATTTTTCACGTGTCGTCTCCTTGGAGGCGCAGGCCCAAGGTCTCGGCAATTTCTTTCACGAGGTTCTGCGCCGCGTTGAAGTCAAACCTGGCAACACTCTCTTTGAGCGAATCCACTTTTTTCCCTGGTCCGCCGTCCCCCAAAAGTTCTACCAGTGATTCCATACGTTGAACCGCTTTGAAGTCATTTTGCCGCAGAAGGCTGAACAGTTCCACGACAATGGGTTCGACTTGTGACAGGTCCGGCGCGGCAACTTCACCGGCCGCTGATACTCTGGCGGCTCGTGTTTGTTCAGCTAGTGTCCTAATGCTGTCCGCTGATTGCACTACCTGCCCCAGAGCTTTCTCAAATTCACCCAACAATCGGGGGAAATCATTCTCGTTCCCTTGTCTGATTCCCTTTTCCAGATCGGTCGCGGCCACATTCAGGTCAATGGCCGAAATATTAGCTGACGCGCCCTTGACAGTATGCGTCAATCTCAGGGCAACCTCGGTTTGGTCGCTGAGACACGCGTTCTTGATTTCTTCGCCTACGTTGCCATAGTGGGTTCCGAACTCGGTCAAAACATCCATTAGCGCTCGCCGGTTGCCTCCGAGTCTATTCAAGACGGATTCCATTTCTATTCCCGGGAGAGTGGCCGGGAGTTCCAAGTCCGGTCCTGCTTCGGCCCTCTCCAGTTTCTCCAACGCCTCTGTTCTCGAAATCGCGGATACCGCATCAAAGGAAAAAGTCTGCCGACGCTTCTCGGCGGTCTCGGAGGGCATCTCCTCTTGGGTGACTCTCGACTCCTGGATTCGGTGAGGGACGATCAAGTCGTGCGTTCTGTGGTCAGGCTGTCTGGCGAGGTCCAGCGCGAACGAGAATGTGCTCCCCTTGCTCGGTTCACTGCTCACCTCGATCTCGCCGCCCATTGCTTGAACTAGTCCTCTGCAAATAGCCAGGCCCAAGCCCGACCCGCCGTATCGTCGTGTAGTGGAACTGTCGGCCTGGACGAAAGATTCAAAGAGCTTCGGCGCCTCCTCCGGACTCAGTCCAACTCCTGAATCCTCCACTGAGAATTTGATCTTGGCCCGATCAGGATCCTTGCTGAGCAAGCTTGCCTTGACCGCGATCCTTCCACTCTCGGTGAACTTGAACGCGTTGTCGGTCAAATTGACGAGAACCTGCTCAATTCGGGCCGGGTCGCCGACCAGGGCGCACGGCACACTCTCTTCGATAGAAACACCAAAATCAATGCCCGTGGCCGAGGCCGTGGCGCCAAACATGTCCGACAGGTCGTTCAGGACGTCCGTCAGATCGAAATCCAAGGACTCCACGTCAATCTTGCCGGCCTCGATTCTGGAAAAGTCCAGGACGTCATTGACCATTCCCAGAAGGGAACGTGAAGAGACGCGCATCCTGGTGAGGTAATCGCGAAGTCTTGGTGTCAGATCAGCCTTCAACGCGAGGTCCGCGTGCCCCATAATGGCGGTCAATGGAGTACGAATCTCGTGACTCATGTTGGCCAAGAACTCGCCTTTGGCCCTGTCGGCGGCTTCGGCCGCCCTGTGAGCCTCAATCAATTCGGTTACATCCACAAAGGATTCGATGCCTCCGACCACCTTTCCTTCCTCATTTGTCACCTGGGTGGCGTTCGTCAACACGGTGAGAGATCTGCCGTCTTTTGATTTGATGGTAGTTTGACGTCGCAGAATTCTTTCGCCGGTATGCTGTTCAAACAGACCGCAGGCCGTGTCACATGGTTCCTTGCTGAAATCAAGGCACGACTTTCCGATCAGTTCACCCTTGTCAAAACCTGTTATGGAACAGAATTCGTCATTGACCCCGGTTATGATTCGATCGGAGTCGATAATAAATATGGCGGTTGCAGCGGTGGACAGCAGCTGCTGTTGTAATTCGTTTGCGCGGCGCAACTCTTCTTCTGCCAGCTTCCGCTCCGTAATATCTCGGGCGATCGACTGGAACCCAACAACTGTGTCGTGCTCGATCATGGTCTGCGTGTACTGCCCAAACCATCGTTTGTCTCCTTGCTTGGTCAGAAAAGGGCATTCATGATAGGTCTCCGGGTTCTTTCTGGCGAATTGTGCGCTGTGGAACCTCGTGATTTTGTCTCTGTGGTCTTCGGGGATGAACTTCCGGTAGTGTTCGCCTATGACCTCTTCCGAAGAATATCCGAGAATTCGCAAGCCGACCGGATTAATCAGGGTCATCAACCCGTTCGCATCCGTCTGGTATATCATGTCGTTTGCGCTTTCGACCAGTTGGCGGTAGAGCTTCTCACTTTTTTTGAGGGCTTCCTCTGCACGCTTGCGGCCCGAAATATCGATCAGAGTTCCTACGGAAGCAGGGCGGCCCTGATAGGAAACGGGCCGGCCCTGGACCACAGCGTCGAAAGTGGAACCATCTCTTCGAATGGCCTTGATTTCGTAGGGCTCGCCGGTGACCCCTTTGGCACGACGGATCGTGTTCTGCCGCACCATCTCACGCTGTTCGGGAACAACCAGGTCCGGAGGCCCCAGATCGTGTTCCATTTCCTCGGGAGTGTATCCCATCAGGCGGGCCATTTCCGGATTCACATATTTGAAGACCAGGTCCTGAATTATGTAGATACCAGCCAGGGACGCATCCATAGTAAAACGATAGTGTTCCTCACTCTCCCGCAGCGCCCTTTCCGCGTTTGTTCGATCGGCTATTCCGCGCTTGAGCATCACATTGGCTTCCACAAGCTCGGCAGTTCTTTCCTTAACTTGCCGTTCAAGGTCATCATGGGCCTTTCGCAGTTCCTCCTCGGCACGCTTCCGGCTCATGACTTCCTTTTCCAGTACTTCGTTGATCGCCCTGAGTTCCTCTGTGCGTTCCTGCACTCGGACCTCAAGGTCTTCCCCATATTTCTTGCTCTCTAAGATCCGGTTCCTTTCAGCCGTCAGATCTTCAACGAGCACGAGAATGAACCTCTCCTCACTTATCCTGATGGATCGAAAAATCAGACGACCCCATATTGTGCTCCCTGCAATCTCCAGCATCGCTTCAATTGTGCTGGGAACTCTGGTGGAAAAGACTTCTTCCAGAAGAGACCGGCATTTCCGCTCGGCCGAGCCACCGACAAAAAGGCTCGGGAACGAGGCGCCGGCCACTTCTTCGTAGTCAGGACCTATCTTCGCGCAGGCCTGGTTCATGACCAGTATGCTGTACGATAGATCGACCAAGAACGCCGGAATCGGAAGGGCCTGCAGGACTTTACCGAATGTGGTGGCCCATATACCTCCTCTGATGTCAAAGCTCCCGGAACGGGTGACGTCCCTGGTAAACAATGAGGAAAGCTCGATTGTCTGCGTGGCCTGTTCCGGCATGGTGAGCGGGGACGGTTCGTCATCGGAGGGATCGGGACTCGGTGGCGGCTCGAATACAGGCTCCCCCTCACGGCCCCACTCAGCAGGGGGCCACTCGCCGGTATCCGATTCCGTGGACCCTGCGCGCGGTAAGATCCCATTGCTGTTGGATTCTTCTTCGGTTCTATTCGGGCCTTTCACTGGGACCCTCCATTGAGCGAGATAGTCTGCAGGCGGGGGACTTGCGCTCACTGCCGTCGACAACCACCTTTGATCGTGTCATTGTGCAGCCTGAGGGATGTTAAAATCAGCACAGGACAGAGCGAGATTGTTATGACGCATCCGCTCGATCCCGGCAACCTCTATGCGCACCCGACAAATTTCCTATTATGCGCATATTACCACAAGTTCGGGCCTATTACCTCATGAAAGTTGGGGAAAACAGGCCTTCTACAAAGAACGTTCTTGGTCAGGTCAGGCAGACGGGGTAATATAGTCTTCCGCACTCAGTTCTGCGCGAATGCAACTTCATTGGAAGTTCCCCCTCACCCTAACCCTCTCCCGCCAGGGGAGAGGGAAAAGGACTCCCCTCCCTTGACGGGAGGGGCTGGGGGAGGGTGAGATCTTCGGCGCGAAGTTCGATACGGAAGACTATAGCAAGTTGAGATCACAGGAGTACGGTTCTGTTCTAGGGTGCCACTGCCGGCTTGCCCAGCAGTGCTCAAGTACTACTCGCTTGGTCCCGCACTGGTATCAGTCATTCGTGGGTCGATAAGATGGGTGATGAATTACCCGCTATCCAGCAGCAGGCGCAAGGCCGCGAGACTGTCCCAGGCGGCCGATCCCTTGGGTTTGCGCCAGGATTTTGTCTCAACGACATGATGCTCCTCTCAGAAAGCGCTCTTCAATAAAATCACAAATGCGTGCGGGATCGTTGAGATCAAAGACCGGAATTCCGGGGGGAGCGTCGGGAGGCGCTCCGGCAATTGCAATGAGGTTCTCATCATCCTTGCAGAGTAGTTCCTTGGAACGTTCCTTCCTGAAGACCTCAATTCTGGGATGGGTTTCCTTCTTGTATCCCTCGGTAATGATCAGGTCCACATCCCGGATGAGCTTGTCCCGAAGTTCGGACAGACTGTGATCGTGATCCGCGTCCGCTACAAGGGCCAACTTTTCCGGTGAGGAAATGACGGACATTGTTGCGCCCGCTTGTTTGTGCCTCCAGGAATCCTTACCCTCGTGGTCGATCTCGAAGCTGTGCGCATCGTGCTTGATGGTGGCAATCCTGAATCCCCGGCCCTTCAATTCCCTGACCAGCTTTTCCAGAAGAGTGGTTTTCCCCGAGTCTGATTTTCCTACAAGCGATACGATCGGAATCATGCAGAATTCCCTCCTTGGGAATATAGTCCAGCCAAGTCCTATAGAAATGTCCGTAAACCGAAGGAACACCCTCCCGAGTGACGGGGCTGCCCGACCATCCAAGAGCGCGACCCGCGGTCGCGCGAAGGGAAGCCACGGCATTCCAAGAAAAAGGACATTTTCATACGGAAATAGACTATGCCGAACGGTATTTGTGGGGTTGATTTCAGTCGGCCCTCCGGGACTCTTTTGAAGAAAGGACTCTGTTCCTATCAGGGCCCATGCCTAAAGAAAGGCACAAAAGGGGCCGCTGCGCGCCCGGCATTTCTATGCTTGGTTGCGCCTCCTTTTTGAGGCATCTGAGTGAATATGATAATCCAAGTCCGGGCCAAATAGGAAACTAATGTGCTCCGCCGGCGGCTGAACGCAGGTCCGCGCACGGGGGATTGACCGCTGAGAGCCGCAGTGGTAGGATTCGTGGAAGCGGTTGGGGGCTGGTTCTAATAGAAGTTTTTTTCGTGTCCGATCTGTTCGCCGGTGGCCGCGCACGGACAGATCCTCGAACCGACGCAGCTGCACACCCCAAGCTTCCGGCTCGGGTGATCACGTCTCGGACCGTTTTTCATGGAGAAGATCATGTCAGTTGAGGAACAAGTGCTCGGGATAGCCCGAGCCGCTCGAGATGCTGCCAGGAACGCCGCGGGAATGTCCATGACGGTCAAGGAAAAGATCCTCAAGGATGTCGCGGCCAAACTACGGGATCAGCGATCTTACCTTCAGTCGGAAAACAAGAAAGACCTTGAAGGGGCTGAAACCAGGGGCCTTTCCGCCGCGATGATGGATCGACTGACCCTTTCAGACAAGGTCATCGATCAGACCGCTTCAGGATTGGAAGAGATAGCGGCTTTTCCCGACCCTGTCGGCGAGACGGTCGGCATGTGGACCCGGCCCAACGGCATACGTGTGGGCCGAGTGCGCATTCCTCTGGGAGTCATCGGCTTCATCTACGAGTCCCGGCCGAACGTTACCGCGGACGCGGGAGCGCTCTGCCTGAAGGCGGGAAACGGGGTGATACTGCGCGGCGGGTCAGAGGCGATCAACTCTAACCTGGCAATTACGAGGCTTTTCAAGGAGGCGCTCAAGGAGAGCGGCGCGGACGAAAACATCATCAGTCTGATTCCCACAACCGACCGTGAGGCTATCCTGCACATGCTGAAGCTGGAAGATCTCATAGACCTGATTATCCCAAGGGGCGGGGAGGCCCTGATCCGCTTTGTGTCGGAGAACTCCAGAATTCCGGTGATCAAGCACTACAAGGGGGTTTGCCACCTCTATGTGGACGAGGACGCGGACCTGGATATGGCGGCGAAGCTCACTCTTAATTCCAAAGTCCAGAGGCCCGGTGTTTGCAACTCCTTGGAAACCTTGCTGGTTCACAAGAATATCGCTGACGCGTTCCTGCCGAGGGCGGCGCAGGATCTGTCCGATGAGGGAGTTGAAATCAGGGGCTGCAATCGGTCCAGGGCGCTGGTGGAATCCATGAAGCCGGCTACGGAAGACGACTGGTATGCGGAGTACCTGGATCTGATACTGGCGGTGAAGGTCGTCGATGACATGGACGAGGCGATCGATCATGTGGCCAAGTACGGCTCCCTTCATACAGAGACCATCGTGACCGAGAGCTACGCCGCGGCCCAGAAGTTCCTGAAGGAAGTGAACTCCTCCTCGGTCATAGTCAATGCGTCCACCCGTATGAGCGACGGTTATGTGTACGGCCTGGGCGCCGAGGTGGGAATCAGCACCAGCAAGATTCACTCCTACGGCCCCATGGGCGTGAAAGATCTCACGACAACCAAGTTCATCGTTCTTGGTGAAGGGCAGATCAGGGAATAGCCTGCCACAAGGCCGTACCTACTACAGGAGTAGTCCCAATTGACTGAAATACGCAGCACCATCGACCTGATGATGGAACGGACCAAGGGTATGTCCCTTTCTTCAGAGGAAAGGGACCAACTCCACCGGGAGGAACTTGAAAAGAGAGCTAGAGGCTTCAAGCTGAAATTAATGGAGAACCGGGCAACAGTGGATGAAATCATTGAGTCCATGAACGGGGATTCGGACGAAGACCGGAAGCTTCTGGATTCGCTGCTCTGGGAGCAGATCTTTGACGGATTGCCTGAAGACAGGTCGATCCTGAAATGCCTCGATCTCATGGAAAGGCTCCCCGCGGGCAAAGCCAGGCCCGGTGTTATGAAAGAGATGCGATCGTTTTTCAAGACAGCCGCCAAGGGCAAATCGGTGGATCGTAAGAAGCTGCTCACCCGGGAAAAGAAAAAACTCGCGTCTGCAGGCATATCAGGAACAGCAGTGGTACCCAAGGCGCCAGAGACTGTGCCGCCCAATTGGGAGTCCCCGTCAAGAATTGAAGAATTCAAACACCAACTGCTCGACGCCGACGCGCGTGCCCAAGAAGGGAACGTCAAAGAATAAAGGTAATGGTTCACCGGGCTTGAAGCGGTTCTGCGCCCGGTGAGAATGGAGGG
>CAZGNL010000119.1:0-16919 GCA_964527475.1 uncultured Syntrophaceae bacterium | reverse complement strand
CGGAAGAGGTTTACCGCAAGCCGGGTACCAAGTGGCCGAAGGACTTCACGATTAACATCGCCGACATCGTCGGGTCCATGGGCGGCGACAAGAAATAATTTACCTGAGAATGGATGGACTGGGCAATCTTCCGAGTTCCGTCTTGGACCCACTATCCAAGAGGGCGTAGCATGCTACGCCCCTACGCGTGGGACCCGCGCCTTTCCGGCATTCTCATGTTTCGTTGTGCCCGGACCCGGCCGGGCATGTTGGTTTGCCTGAAAGTCCAGTGAAGAAACCACCCCTTTCCGGGTCAACGTATGGGGTGGTTTGGAGGGGAGATGAGTCTCCCCTCCAAGTCCATGCGCAGCGTGCGCGCTCTTTAGGCACCTGTCCGAGGCGAAGCCCCGGACCAGTGAACAACGGAAATGACTTTCATACTTCGTTGTCGCTTTCTAGCGATGTAAGTTGGTAAGGAGAGCTTGGAGATTCCATGATTGAATTCGGAACTCCCGGCGCAACGCCGGTAACAATAATCAGCGGGTTCCTGGGAGCCGGCAAGACCACGCTTCTGAACCGCATTCTCAATGGTGAGCACGGCCTTCGAGTGGCCGTGCTCGTCAATGATTTTGGTTCCATAAACATCGACGCGGATCTGGTGGTGGGCGTTGAAGACGACGTGGTCAGCCTGGCCAACGGTTGCGTCTGCTGCTCAATACGTGACGATCTAATCGAGACGATTGAGATGGTGCTGACGCGGCCCGAGAGGCCTGAATACATTCTGTTGGAAGCGAGCGGCATCGCGGACCCATCCAGTATCGCGATGACTTTCACGGACCCGAAGTTCCGCGACCGCATTAGACTCGACAGCATAATGTGTTTAGTCGACGCGGAGCAGGTTTTCGCCGCGGCCGAACATATGGAGTTGAAGCTGCGCCAGATGGCCTTTGCGGATATGATCGTACTCAACAAGGTTGATCTGGTCGAGCGCGACCAAGTCCGGAAGGTCAATGATTGGCTGGGATCGCGATTTGTGCGGTACCGGCTTGTTGAGGCAGTCAATGCCGACGTGCCGTTGGAGATACTGCTGTCGGTCGGGCGCTACGATGCGGCAGGGTTGCAGCCTAAGCCCTGCGGGCATGAGACGGAGTGCGACTGCACCCAACAAGCCCATGACAGCACTCATATCCATGAACATACTCACAATCATTCGGCCGCGGCCTTCAGCACTACGTCGTTCGAGACGGACGAACCGGTTTCTGTTGAGGCGTTGAAGAGAGCTGTCAAAAAGATGCCCGGCTCCATATACCGTATGAAGGGCGTGGTGCTCAGCACAGAGGCGCCGGAACGGCGAGTGATCCTTCAGGTGGTCGGAAAGCGCGCCGACATCGCCATAGACGAGCCCTGGGGAGACCGTCCGCCACGTACCCGCGTAGTGGCAATCGGTGCAGCGGGCGCTGTTGATGCCGGCACTCTCGCACGGGTCTTCAACGACTCCGACGACGAATAGACAACCAAGGAGGGAGGGAGGGATCCGATGAGATGTCTTCTTGCTGTGTTTATTGCCCTCATTACCATTGCAGGCGCTGCATTTGCCCAGGAACGTCCGAACATCGTATACATCCTTGTCGACAATTGGGGATGGGGTGATATCCGCATCCAAGGCGGTTCCATACCGACTCCGCGCATCGACGCCTTGGCCGGGGAAGGTCTGCGATTCACGAACTTCAACGTCGAGAACCAGTGTACACCTACTCGCTCCGCTATCATGACCGGAAGGCTGCCGATCCGCTCGGGCACGCACCGTGTTACCTACGGCAAACCCTATGGAATGGCCCCGTGGGAGTACACATTGGCTGAGTTGTTGTCCGATTCCGGGTACGACACGGCGTTGTTCGGGAAATGGCACCTTGGCGATGTGGAAGGCCGTTTGCCCACGGATCAGGGCTTTGATCAATGGTTCGGCATAAAGAACACTACCGACGAAGCCGGTTACTCCTCGACGCCGCAGTTCGATCCCAAAGTGCTTCCGCAGCCTTACATCTGGGAGGGCAAGAAAGGCGGTCCATCAAAGAAAGTTAGACCGTTCAACTTGGAAACCAGGAAGACGATAGATCGCGAGATCATCGAGCGATCGGAGGCCTATATACGTGAGCATGCCTCAACAAAGAAGCCCTTCTTTCTCTACATCGGTTTGACACAGATCCATCCGCCGCTTGGGCACCATCCGGATTTCGACAACATCACCCGCACGGGAATCTATGGCGATATCATTTCAGAGGTGGACTACAATGTCGGGCGAATCGTAGATGCGCTTAAGACCGCGGGCGCGGCCGATAATACGATCCTCATCCTTACCGGCGACAACGGAGCTGTTACAGAGGGGATCGGCGGCGGTTCCAACGGACCCTGGCGAGCCGGATTCACTGGTTACGAGGGTGGACTGAGAACCGTAGGAATGGTCCGGTGGCCCGGCAAGATCAAGGCAGGGCGTGTTACGGATGAGATCTTTGCTTCACTGGACTGGATGCCGACCTTGGCAAAGCTTGTTGGAGAGAAGAATAGAGTGCCGACGGATCGGCCGATCGACGGTATCGACCAGTCCGACTTTCTGCTCGGCAAAAAGAAAGAGTCAAGTCGGGAGCATGTGCTGGTCTACATCGGCGACGATTTGTTCTCGGTGAAGTGGCGGACATTCAAGATCCACCTGAAAACTGTTGAGAGCCTTTTTGCGCCGGTGCAGACTACTCTGTTCCCTCAGGTTTACGACGTAGCCAACGACCCTGGTGAAAACAACGAACTCATGCAGCAGAACTTGTTCGCTCACTCATGGGTCTACGCCGCGATGGGCAAGATAATCCGGGAAAAGGCGGCGAGCATGCAGAAATCCCCGAACATCAAACCGGGCGAGGAATTCGCAGGGTATGAATAATGCCAAATGGTCCAGGTGAGAGGTCTGATATTGCCGATGCACAAACCGCGTATTTCTAAGGGGTTGAACTTGCCGTCCAAGGCGGCAACCTTTCAAGACAAGGCCCCATCCGCTGCTAAACCAGGTTCGCAATTATCACCACCTCTCCTACAGTGAGAACCGCCACATACAGAATCGGCCCGCGGGGACGGAGTCGGGTGGGCAGTACACGCATTGGGTCTCGATTCGTGGATCGATTCCCCTGGCGAAACCCGAGTACTCTGTAACACCGGCTGATTTGCACGGATAGTCTTCCATGCCTTTTGAACGGCGGGTGGATTGGACACGGCACTCGGCCATTTCCCACAAGAGGCGCCCCTGCTCGTCCCAGGAGGAACTATGGGCATTGAAGCTTGAGTAGATACGTAGTTTGAGTGCCCTTTCCAGGGCTTCCAGGCCCTCGCCCCGGCCTAATCCCAGGAACCTGCGTATCTTGAACGCCTCCATAACGGAAAAATGGGTCCAACACGCGTCATTGACCTGTTTCGCTCGTTCCATTCCCAGGGAGGCTTCCACTTCTTGAAACCAGATACCGTCCCCCGCAAGCCATGTCTTGGCAGTATCCTGTATCAGAAGTATGAGTTCTTCTCTGGACTTTTCCTTGAGTAGCGTAGGCAAGGGGCCATCCATTTTGACGCGGAAATGGGGGGCCAAGCGTTTCAGCATCCGGGGGAAGTACTTCCGGATCACCAGGTTCTCGAGTTGCACCGCGTCTTCAACACCCATATTCTGGGCGGACAGGGAGAACCATAGTCCGTAATGGACGAAAGTTTCCCCCAGGAAGAGCCCCGCGAGCTTTGTTAGGTCTTCCTTGGACAGTTCATTGATTTCCATGAAGCTCCCTTTGTGAAGGTCAGGGCTCCTCAACCCTTTGAAAATGTCCGGAGCGGCCTCCCTTCTTTTCCATGAGCCTGACGTTGGACAGGACCATCCCCCTGTCAACGGCCTTGCACATATCGTATATTGTCAGTCCTGCGACCGAGACAGCGGTGAGCGCCTCCATTTCAACGCCGGTTCTGGCGGTCACTCTTACCCTGGCCTCTATGCGGATAAGAGAACTCTCTCGCTCCGGGTAGAAATCCACCTTGACGGAACTCAAGGGTAGGGGATGGGCCAAGGGAATCAGATCCGGTGTCCTTTTTGCCGCCATGATGCCGGCTATTCTGGCTACGCCGAGGACATCCCCCTTCTTTGCGCGGCCTTCCATTATCAGGTCCAGAGTCTCGGGCTTCATCAGGATCTCACCGCACGCCACCGCGTCTCGGACGGTGACATCCTTGCCTCCCACATCGACCATGATCGCCCGGCCCTTTTCGTCAAAGTGCGTGAAGTCTTGCATTGGGCGCCTCGCTCATATAGACCTTGGTCAGCCGAGTCTTGGGTTGATGTCCGCGAACACGATCATGTCCGTGCGACGTGCCCGCGCGACAGGAGAAGATTCGGCGATGAACTCCATCAAATCGGCTCACGGAGCGTCTTTTCCCGTGAGCCGGTGTGAAAGCGCGGCAGCGTGGGCTGCAAACCCTTCGTACTCGGCCAATACCAGAGTTTTTGGCGCGAGTTCGTTGAATCCTTGTTGGGAGACCCTGGAGAACGACATCCTCCTGGTAAAATCTCGAACTGAAAGTGCTGATGCGGTTCTCGCAAATCCGGAAGTGGGAAGAATAGCATTAGGGCCTATGGAGTAATTGGCGAGTGTTCCCGGAGTGAAAGGACCGAGCAGGGCCTCTCCCGCGAACCGCACCTTCTCAAGGACCTCATCCGGATCGCTCGTGAGAATCTGAAGATGTTCCGGTGCAAATCGATTTATGAAGTCTACAGCATCCAAGAGGTCAGACGCCAGGATCACTCCGCCGCTGTTTTGGAACACTGATTCACAGAATGATTTTCGTTCTTGGGGCAGTTTCTCCACAAGGTTTGGAATAAGATCCAATGCCTTTCTCGCCAGGGACTCATCGCTGGTGATGAGAAAAGCGGAAGAATCCGGACCGTGTTCGGCTTCTATGAGCAGATCCACGACCGCTGTGACCGGTTCAATGGAATCATCGGCAAGTACCATGGCTTCGCTGGGGCCGGCGGGCAGTCCGGTGTCAACGAACGAAGAGACAATCTGCTTGGCTGCCAGTACGTATCCCGATCCGGGTCCGACAATCTTGTCCACACGGGGGATCATTTCGGTACCGAAGGCCAGGGCCGCCACTGCCTGGACTCCGCCGATTGCGTAGACCTCACTCAAACCGATCATGTGAGCCGCAGCCAGCGTTGCGAGGTCGGCCTTCCCATGTTTGTCGGGAGGAGTCGCAACTACGACGCGATCCACACCGGCTAATTTTGCCGGCACCCCCGCCATCATCATCATGGACGGAAACGAGCCCTTTCCACGAGGCACGTACAGTCCCACAGAGGCTATCGGAACCACCTTTTCTCCGGCCATCAATCCAGGGCTGATCTCCATTTCCCAGAATGGGGCTTCAATTTGGCGCTCATGAAAATCGTGGATGTTGCTTATGGATGTTTGCATAGCCTCCAGAAGATCATCCGGAAGAGTTTGGACCGCGCGGTCCATCTCCTCAATCGGCACTCTGAATGATGACGGATCCATGTCCACCGAGTCAAATCTTCTTGTCAGTTCTCTGACAGCCTCATCCCCCCGTGTTCGCACATCCTCCACAAGCGGAGCAACCTTTTCGATCAAGTGTCCCAGGTCCACTCCGCGTCTGTCGCAGAGGGTGTCCCGTTCTTCAGCGCTCATCCGGGCAAGCTCAAAGTAATTGACCCTCATAACTCACCTCACGTGCAATAGGTCTGCCGAGAAACGCGTACAGAATCCTGCAATCCTGACATGGAACGGCGACGCGGTCAACCGGTGATCGACCAAACACGGACTATGATCTACAATACGCCCTGTAGATGCGCTTCACTATCCGCGGCGAGGCGGCTTCAACGGATTCCCGGGGCACTCCCTCTTTTCCCTCGGCCGCAAGTGATATATGATGGCCTTTGTTAGAGAAGAACTCATCACTCAAGGGAAACTTCCACGAGAAGAATATGGACTCCAAGCAAAACAAAACGGACGAGAACTTTTTCATTGTCGCTCTCAAAGAGGAGGCCCGCAAAGTCCTGTGGGACACGGAATCCGCAGCGGACCATGAAACTCTGATTGAGAGCGTGCTCGATGATCTGCAGGCCTTGGCCCCGCGTGAAGACGGAGAGGAAACCAGGACCGAGGAAGAGATAATGGCCCAGGTCCGGGAACGGCTGCTCAAGGCCGCGTATGCCACTCGGCCCCATTGTATCAGGTGCGGTACATGCTGCGAGAAAGGTAGTCCCACACTGCTGGAAGAAGATTTGGTGCTCTTCACCGGGGATGTTCTAAAGCCGGAACACGTGTTTACCATCAGGGAAGGGGAGACGGTCTACTTCAATTTGAAAGGAGATCTGGCGCCTGCCACGCAAGAAATGATCAAGATCAAGGAAAAGCCGGATGACCATACGTGCCTGTTCTTCGGGAAACAAGGCAAGGTCTGCGCCATATATGATAGAAGGCCCCAACAGTGCCGTGCCCAGGAATGTTGGAATCCCGAGTCCGCGCACCAGATCTCCCACAAGCCCGGACTGAGCAGAAAGCCTATCCTGGCGCTCACGGGTGCTCTGTGGGAAATCATTCTGCGCCATGAGGAACGCTGTTCCCACGGGGTTTTCACTAGGGTCCTGACTAGACTGAGCGCGACAAAGGGACAAACTGTGAACGAAGTGCTGGAATTGCTCAGCTATGACGAACATGTTCGGAGCTTCGCGGCGGAGAAGTTCGATCTTGGCGAGGACACTTTGGATTTCTTTCTCGGTCGATCTTTGCGGGAAGCCGTGTCTCAGCACGGTCTCAAGGTGGAGGATCAGCCCGACGGTTCTTTCATGCTCACGGTAGTCGAACCGGCCTCCTAGTAATCCTTGGCTTGGGGCAGGCAGACCCGTTTGGGTAGAGCATATACCTGTCGCCCCTACTTGTTAAGATGCCAATCCGCACCCCTGATGATGAACCTCGCTGTGGCACAGGTTGTAGAGCATGCCGTGAACCGGGGACAGAACGCGATAAGACAATTCGCAGGTTGTCATTCGACTGGAAGCCTCCCAGGCCTGTTTTGCCGTTACCGGCTCCTATCTGATTGCGGCAGACTGGATCCGGTCTCGAAGACTTTGTCTGTGTTCCGCAGACTCCCAAGGTGTGAGGATTCTGCAGACCAATCGCAGGGTAGGAACGCGGTCGTTCACTCCAACAGGCCTCCAATGAGTGGAACTGCTTCGGACAAGGAAGAGACTTCCATGCGATAACAGTTGATGCCTTTGATCCAATCTACCAGATCGGCTATGGTCCGGGATGTCAGTGAACCCTTCATTTCACATCCGGTTTCCTGAAGCACCTCGAGCGCCTCTGCCCGACTCATGGGCACGAGATCCGTGGAGGCTTCCGGCGAATAGCGGGGAAAGACAAGGTGCCTGACAGGAGAGGCCTCATCAATGCCGGAGGCAAAACTTCCCGGCACGGGGGCAACATATCTGATCCTGAATCCCGCCGGCGCGATGGTGTCGGCCACACTCTTCAAGTTTGGCCAGACGCCGGCAATTGTGTCCCATGAACCGTCCTTGACCCGAAGACTTGCAGGGCATGGAAGCACCTGACCAGTGGCACGATCCACGATAGCCACCTCATCGGTGAAGAAGCGGAAGCCGGCCCGCATCAGTCCTGCAGCCAGTGTGGTCTTGCCGACAGCGGACTTGCCTGCCAGCACTATGCATCCGTTCCGTCCTCCCAGGACGGCCGCGTGAACTGCAACCAGGAAATCTCGGCTCCGGTAAGCGACTCGTAGCGCTTCCTGGCTGAGCAGAGGACCTATTTCGTTCAGGCTCGAGCATCTCCCCACCACACGCTGTCCCCTGACCACCACATGTGAGCCCTGGTAATAAACCACGTCTATCACCGCGTTGACATGGCGAGGTTCCGAAACCAGGTGGGCAAAAATCGGCCGAACAGATCCTGCTTGCCGGGGTTGGGAGCACCGGACTGCGATGCCGCATTCCGCCAGAGTGAAAGCGAACCGGCTGGGGAACCTGGTTGTGCTGGATAAGCCTGAGAATTCTCGGCCCGTCTCCACTGGATCTTTCCAGTTCAATGACCTCTCAGGGGCCACGTCCGACTCAGCGTTGGAAACAAGCAGGCCTAGTGTGGTCCATTCCGCTATTGCTCTCCCGACGTCGGCATCTGTGAGATCGGGTAAAATCGAGAACTCCTCAGCCAGTTCCCCGGCTATCTCATGGGGGGGCAGACCCTGCTCCAGGCCTGACCATATGATTGCGGCCGTCGGGTTGAGCCTGAACAGCGCCTGCGCCTTCTCGGAGAAGACGAGCACAGCGTCTTCAAGGATGTGGGAGCTGGTCCCTTTGGCGAGACGAATCTCCTGACTCATGTTCACCTAATCCCCTCGCCCGCCATCAATGGGGCGATCACCGCTTCTCGATCAATGTTCTGTGGTTTCAAATCCCGGGATTAATGTCTTGGGTTAGGAATCCGCGACCCTTGGGAACGCCAAGGCGCAGGATCAATCGCTCGTGTTTGGGCTGGGATGGGCTCATTGGAGAACCCGTTATTCACGGCGAGGGTTCACGGCCGACGGCAGGATTGAATTGCCGCAATCCCCAAACGCTCCTATTGAACCTCCAGCCGCAAGACCTCCCAAGCCTGGGTTCGTGTATCTGTAGGACGACAGAATACCCGGGTCTTCGAGAGGGTATTGGGGCAGCAGCCGGTTTACCAATACCCGCCATTACGGTGATGTGACCGGTGCCGGCGCCGGCGCGGGGATCGCCTGGCCAGCTTCCCTGCCTATCAGAACCGCCATCACGGCCGGTGCAGTGTACGCAGCGTATTTCCCCATTTTCTTGAGCACGCGCCGCCGATCGGCATTGGTCAGTTCCTCTTGACCACCCGATTCTCGTTTCTTTTGATCCGTGCCATCACTCATTCGGTTACTCCTCCTTCCGACTGAATTCTCCGCAGATCACAATCCCGTTTCCTCAGATCTCCATGACGGCATATATTCATATGTCCGGAAACGCCGGTAGAACTCCTCAAGTTCCGACCGCATGGCCCGCCGTTCCTCGGATCCGGATTCAAAAAGGTCTGAAAGCTCATTGAACGCCGCATCTATATCATATTGTTCGATGAACAGCAATTGAAAAAAGAGCCGCGCGGTTTGATTGGCCAGATCGAACTCCGCACTCGTCCACTTTCCTACGTACGCCCCGTATGCGGCAAGATGATGGACACTCACATCCTGGGCGATTTCATCCGTATCGGAACGCAATCCGGGAGTAGAATAAATTACCTTGACAGGGTCACCTTCAGAATCCAGCAGATCGATTGCACCTCGACCCGAATCCGCACATTCAGACCTGCTCAGGCTGCGCAGGAATCCGGTCCGCGTCACCTCTTCGTCGTCCGAGCGGCATAGATGGGCATATCGCCGGCGAAATCCGCGCTCCTGGAAATAGTGCTTGTAAAGCCGGGAACAACAGTTAATCCCCAGTTGCACGTCGCTTTCCGCCGCGTGGTTCAAGATCTCCAGGGCTGCAGATTCGGACTCCGGCACGGGAAACGAATTCACGAACCGCGTGTCGCGTAATACGGTGTAGCCTCTGGATTTATAAGCCTCCTGGTTGTAATCGTTCATCATTAGCTGGTGGAGGTTCAGGTATTCCACGCCCATTGATTCAAGGCGCGGCAGAAGGGCTTTGACTCGTTCCGTGTCCTCGGGAATGGCGGGGATTTCAACACCCACGTGTGGCACCCGGGCCAGGGCCGGAGTAAGCGGCCCGAGATCGTAGTCACGAGCCGAAATGTCGAACCGGATCTCGTCCAAACCCGCGTCCGCCAGGCGGTTGAGTCTGTCTTCCGTGACCAGGTCTCCATTGGTGTACACCCAAAGATAATGCTGATTCCCAAAAGCATCCCGGATCGCGCTGACATATTCGTGAAGCCGATCAAACCTCAAGAACGGCTCACCACCGGAAAAACTGACTCCCTCAAAGTGAAAGCACTTCAGGTATTCTATGAATCGCTCAACCGAATCGAACTTGATGTCCCGCTCAACGTAGGGCATGAAATCCTTGGCCTCCGTCTGTTTCCGGAGACAGAAAAAGCAACTCCTTGTACACGCATGACTGGTGAACACGCACGCCCATGTCCCTTTGACGCATGTCCGGCACCCTGGGGAGAGGGCATTCAAAAAGGGCTTTGAAAAATGGTCATTCGCATACTTCACCCGTTCATGATTCGATGACATACACTGCTCCGTTATCATCCAGCGGCAAGCATTCAGCGGGCCACGTGAAGTCCTCTCATAAAGTGCCTACACTGGAACTTAGCCAATCACGGTCATTTCTGTCAAGAAGCCTCTTGCGCTGTCAGCCATGAAGAGCAAAGATTTGGGCGCGCCGGTTTGGGCGTATCCCGCGGGTCTCCGTGACGCACAGTCGGAAGTCGGCGCGACCTCGACATTTTGACCTGGAAAGGAGGGGCTAAAGATTTAGGTTCACAATCGGTTCGACGGGGGCCGAACGGTTTTCAAAAGCTCCGCAGTGATCAATCAGGTCGAACCTTCGGGAATTGCAGATCCGAATCCGAGATCGCTCGTGACCGAGGTTTTCGGCCTGGGTGCCTTTGTATCGATCTAGTAGTCCCGGTAGAAGAGAGATCTTGGTCCGAGTCTAAACCGCGAGAACGGGTTGAAGTTGTGTCCTCTGTACAGGTGAATCTCCCTTATGCCGTCACCGTGATACACCACCTGGTAGGCAGGGAGAGTCTCGACCCGCTCGAAGTTATTGTATACGGTTGCTGAAAATGCAGATGGGGGCCTCAACGGCCTGGGGGACACAAAGAGAATGTTGCGACCCTTCAGATTATCGAAAGAGGGTTCCCACACATCAAACTGGGTAGGTCTCTTCCATGGGGCCAGATATCGCACATACGGATTGCCGGTCACGTTGAATTCCAGAAGAGCGGCCAGCTGATAGCTGTCCCCCGCAATAACGTCTCCTTCATGTTTCAAGGCGGCCACATGCTTGCCAAGGCCGTCCCATCCGTGGGTTTCCCAGATGACTCGATCGGCCTTACCCAATCTCTTTTCAATCGACACGGGCAAAATGCCTATCCACGCGTGCACAATGACTAGTAACATAGGCCCCAAGGCCACGGCGACGGCCCATTTGAGGTATCTCGGGGTGAAAATCCTCCAAAGACCGCTTTGCTGACGAGCGACCTGTTTGGACCCGATTTCTTGAACCGCCAATATCACAATCGACGGGTACCCCATGAAAGCCCAGTTGGCTTCCACATGCCCGAGCAGGGCCATGATACCAAAGAAAATCAATGGGAATCCGAAACATGTGAGCAGGATCGTCTCAGGGCGCGGGCCGGAGGGTCCGCGAGTCAGACCCGAAATCCAGGCGAAAACTATTGCGAAATAGAAGAGGGGCGAAACTACCAGGAACTGCGCCAGATGATACCCCAACCCGTCCATGATCCGTTTGGCCACGGATGTGGGGCCCGTTCCTATGAACAGGATGTGATGGAAAGAGGCCCAATCATGGCGATAGTTCCACCAGACTATGGGGAGCACGAACAGAATCGCGATGAGGACACCGATCCACGGTTCCTTGGTTGCCAGCCTATCGCGATGGGGGCGGCTCCAGAGAAGAAACATGAGCAAACCTGGCAGCAATAGAACGCCCGTGTACTTGCTCTGAATCGCCAGACCGGTGGCCGCGCCGATGAGGTAGAACCAGCGGGGATTCTCAGACTTCAAGAAGCGCACTGAAGCCCAGAGCGCAGCCATCCAGAAGTAGATCAGCGCATTGTCGTGCATGGCGGCCGAGGCCCCGAGAAACGCGAGGGGCATGAGGTTGATCACGAGGGCTGACAGCAGGGCCCTTGATCTGTTGTTGAACAGGACAAAACTCACTCTGTAGACCAGGTACGTTGTGAGACCCGATAGAATCAGGAAGGGGAAACGGACCGAAAAGGGAGTGCTCACGCCAAATAGGCTTGTTGAAAGCCGTATGAGGTAGGCGGCCATCCCCGAGTTGTCGAAGTAGGACCAGTCGAGCCTTCTGGACCACGTCCAGTAGCTGCACTCATCCGGGATCAGATTGAACGCGCCGGAAAAAATGATCCTCCAGAGGAAAATTCCGGCCAGTCCTATGAATAACCATGTTGCCGGAACATCTTGCTGTGCTAGACTGACCTTGGGCGTCGGTTCTTTCAGATCGGAATTCATCGGAGCATTATACCAGATTCGGAGAAGGATTCGCTTAACTAAGCCGAATCACTCGAACCCAGCCGAGGAGGAAGCATGGCCGACACTATTGTGATGATTCATGGGATGTTTGGAGGTGGATGGTACTGGGAGAACTACAAGACTGTTCTCGAAGAAAAGGGCTATCAATGTCTGATCCCAACCCTCCCGTATCACGACGTGGACCCAAGGGCAGATCCTGATCCTGCTGTGGGGACCATGAGTCTGCTCGACTACGCGCAGTACCTTGAGGGGGTGATCTCGGAACTTGATTCACCGCCGATTTTGATCGGGCACTCCATGGGCGGGCTCCTGGCTCAAATGCTCGCTGCCCGGGGATTGGCCAAGACCCTGGTGCTACTGACGCCTGCCTCTCCCAGGGGAATTCTGGCGTTGAAACCCTCCGTCATAAAAACCTTCTTGAGCATAATGACCAAATGGGGCTTCTGGAGAAAACCCGTGCGCCTGACAGTTGGGGAAGCCACTTACTCCATGCTGCACCTGCTGTCGGCCGAGGAGCAAAAGAGGACGTACGAGACTTTTGTGTATGAATCGGGAAGGGCCGTGTTCGAGATCGGCTTATGGCTCTTGGATGGCAAGAAAGCCTCGGCGGTTGATGAATCCAAGGTTACCTGTCCGGTTCTGGTGATTTCCGGCGAAGAGGATCGTATTACACCAGCCTCGGTGGTTCGGAACGTAGCCAGGAAGTACAACCGCGTTTCAACCTACAAGGAGTTCCCGAACCACGCGCACTGGGTGGTGGGAGAACCCGGGTGGGAAGAAATCGCGGAGTTTGTGGCTCAATGGCTTGATGAGGCCGCGACCTAAGCCCCGGCATGACACGATGTTGCTCAATAATGTCAACCTGTTACCGGCCTCATGAGGAGGCGAGGCCGATAACCCTCTCCCCTCGCGGGAGAGGGCAGGGTGAGGGGGGATTCAAATCGCAAGACGTGCCGCGAAAGTCTGCGCCTATGCCCTTGGGGCTCCGGACATTTTCACACTTCGTTGTGCCTCGATGTCAAGCCATGATCGTTCGGACACCCACGGCGGGCATGCGCGCAGCCTTTCAACGTGCGCTTGGTTGCTATTCGTCAGCGAGCTTGTACCCGTGCGTCTCGAACATTATCCGTAGGGTTTGTTCGGTGTCATGTTTGGGCTTCCATCCCAGGAGTTCCTTGGCGCGCGTGGTGTCCAACACCCACGGGTACGCGGTGAAGTCAAGAACTCCAGGTGGGGCCTCCACGAGTCCCAGGCGCAACTGCCACAGCAACCACGCAACTGCATGACACAGCCCGCGTGGAACACTGAGCGACCGCTTTCCGATCATCTTGGCCACTTCCGAGATCCTCATCATCCCGTCACCGGCCACGTTGAACGCGCCGGGGATCTTCTTCTCGATCATCAGCGTGAACAGTTGTGAAACGTCTTCTTCATGGACGACTTGCACGTACGGATCGTTTCCGTCAACCAGGGGCATGAAGGGCAGGTTCTTGAAATATCGGGACAAATAGTTGTCCGTATTGGGTCCGTAAACAACAGTGGGACGAACAATGTTGAAGATGACGTCGGGATGCCGTTTCATGAAGTCGGCAAAATGTTCTTCATTGATTCCTTTATGGTGGGGATAGCTGAATGTGCGGGGGAAGATGCGGATCGGGTCGTCCTCCTTCAGGGGTACCGGGTTGTCGGGCCACGCTCCGTAGGCGGTTCCGCTCGAAGCCACTATTATGTGACCGATTTCCAATTCCTCGCAGATCCGCAAGATGTTCAGACTCCCATTGACGTTGATGTCATACATCTCTTTCTCGTCATGAATCGGATCCACGACAAATGCCAGGTGCACCATTGTGTCTACTTCCTGATCTCTCCAAAACTCGATCAAAGAATGATCGCGAATATCCTTTTGGAGAAAGGAAAACTTGGTGGATGACACGGCCGGCCTATTGACGTCAGTACCAAGTATCCGAGTGAAGCGGTCCTGTTTGTCAAGATGTTCCACAAGACCCCGCCCAACGTACCCGCCCGCGCCGGTAATCGCTATGATTCCCACTGGAAGCTCCTTTCTACCTCAAACGTGTACCAGGCCCGGTCGTTGAAGCTCCGGCCTGAGCGCCGGCGGCGCGGTCAACCATAGTCTCCACAGATTCAGACGGGGACCAATGAGAGTCGCCATCCGCACAGCCAATTCCATAGTAGAGTACTTTGATCCTCGGATTCAAGCATCGTGTGTGATACCGCTTGGCCATTTAGCAAGTAAAATCTCGGGCCCCACGATGGGGGATGCTCGAACGGGCGGCTACTGGGCGCAGGGCCAATTTACGAGCCGGTTGGTGTGGGAGCTTCATTATTGGTCCGCAGCGGCCCGCGGAGCGTTGGTAGTTCGTGGAAGGTTTGGGGTCTATGCTCTGCGCGAAGCCACGGACTGCTCGTTGGTATTAGTTCGCCGGGCTCGAGGCGGCTCTGCGCCCGGTGAGAATGGAGGGGGAGACTCATTGCCCCCTCCAAACCTCCGCCATCGTGATTCCGGCGGGTTGCACATCTTCCGGTGAACGGCTGCGCCTGTTGACGCAAACCTCTGTCGCGGCAAACCCGGATTACAATGGTATTCGGGAAATGGTATAGTCTTCCGCGCTCAGTTCTGCGCGAATGCATTTTCATTGAGAGTTCCCCCTCACCCTAACCCTCTCCCGCCAGGGGAGAGGGAAAAGGACTCCCCTCCCTTGACGGGAGGGGCTGGGGGAGGGTGAGATCTTCGGCGCGAAGTTCGATGCGGAAGACTATAGGACCCTTCGGTTGCGCATCTCGCGGAAAATTTCTTGACCAACGTAGACGTTCTGTACATGATAACGGTTGCCTCCGGATACCCTGTCGGAACCGGAAGGTCCTGAAACCATCTTAGCGGCTTCCCACGGACCGTCACGAAGTTACCGAGGCGCCGTGCGAAGGGTTGTATCGTAAAGGCTGCGTCGGGATGCGGAGTTCTCCTACGCAGGGCCGATTCTTATCGCTTGCCGCCTGGGCGAAAGCCCCCCCCCGATGGGCAGCGGTTTAGGAATTCCGAGGCTTCGGGGGGACCGAGGTTTTCAGGACTCGCTTCTTGAGACGGCAAGCCAATTTGAAAGGTAATGGTTCACCGGGCTTGAAGCGGTTCTGCGCCCGGTGAAAATGGAGAGGGCGACTCATCTCGCCCTCCAAACCTCCCCCATGCGTAATTCAGGGAGGTTGTACGGTTCACGGTGAACGGTAACTCTGAAGGAGCCTTCTCAAGAGCGGGCAAGCTTCTTCATAATGGAGATCTGAATCGGCAAAAGAACCTAACATGACTGTCAAACAGCCCCCAATCCCCCTGCAGCGGATCGTGAACCGCTTGCGCGTGGCCGCTTTACGTCCCGCGGTCCTGGGTCTGATTGCATTGTTCGTGGCAGGGTGTGTTGGTTTGATGCCTTCGCCGTTTAGGCCCTCTCCGGGGCCGAAGAAGGCGCCCCAGCCACAAGATTTGGCCGAAGCGTTCGACATTGTGTGCAGGAACTACACGTTGGGACCGGACGATGAGCTGACGATCAATTTCCAGACTCCGTGGAACTTGCCGAAGGGATCATTCAGGCTCGACACACTGGACAAACTTGAGATCAAATTTGCGTTTGATCCGAGTCTGAATGAAAAGGTCATTGTTCGGCCGGACGGCATGGTCACTGTGCAAGCCATTGGCGATATTCAAGCCAGCAGCCTGACCCCCGAGGAATTGGCGTGGAGGATTCAGCAGAGGATGGTTGAAGCTGACGTGTTCGCCATAGACGAAACCCAGTATGACGTGAGAAGAGCCAAATTGGTAACGGTCCATGTGGTCGACTTTTTTGAAAAGATCAACCAACTCCTGAATTCCATGCGGGGGGCCCAGGGGGACCGCAACGCCCTTGTGGTCGGCCCTGACGGTACGCTCGACTTTCCGCTATTGCGAGGTCGGGTGCTGGCTGTAGGTCGCACGATCAGCGAAGTGGAGGCCATCGCAAACCGACTCTACAAACAGAACGTGATGAGACACATAGTGGTTTCGCTCGGTCTTCACGTCGCGCAATCTAGAAAGGTTTACGTCCTGGGACAGGTAGGCAGCCCGGGCGCGTATCCGATTAGACAGCCCGTCACCGCACTGCACGCCATCGCAATGGCCGGAGGACACCTTTCCCGTACCGCGGACTTGACCAGTGTGATGCTGATCTCCAAGAATATTCAGGGCAAGCCCATCGGCCGGCGGCTGGATCTAAAGAAAATCTTTGACGTAGGAGATGTGTCTTCGGCCATACTTGTCAAGCCGTACGATGTGCTATTTGTTCCCAAGACCTACATCGAGGACGTCAATGTCTTCATGGACGAGTATTTTTCAGTTGTTACCCGCCTTCATACTTTCCTCAAGGCCCTCGGGAATTAGGAAGGCTCATGCCGCAAGAACGGCGCACAACGAAACACAAAAGCCCCTTCCTCTCGTTCCCATGCTAGGGCAGAGCCCCGGGGAGCCGGCATTACTTCTCCCGCTCTTCTTTCCCTTAATCTCTGGAGAAACTCCTTGGTAAACCTTCAGTTTCGCGGGGCAGATCCTCTCATCGCGTGTGTCATTGCGAGGA
>CAZGNL010000118.1:0-16967 GCA_964527475.1 uncultured Syntrophaceae bacterium | reverse complement strand
GCTTACACTGGGACACACGTAACACCGCGGGCGCCGCTAGTATTCTGTCGTCCCTACGGGACACCTCTTCATGCCCCGGCGGGGCATCTGATAGTAGCCCGGTCATTTATGGCCGGGTAAACGAAACCACTATAATTTCCCTTCTTTAAGTCCCGGAGGGACGACTGACTCTCCCTCCTGCACTACCCACGGTGTCACGTGCGGGTAAGAGTAAGCGTCAAGGGAGGGGGGAGGAGTCCCCTCTCCCTTGGCGGGAGGGGGTTAGGGTGAGGGGGTTCCCATCTGGAAAACCCATTTTCAATGCGTTGCACTATAGCTTCGGCGGACTGGAAAGTCTGCACCACACCCCCCTTGGATTCCCGGGTGCGAGGGAATGACAGGTCCGAGACCGTCCCCAGAATCAGGTACAGATTGGATCCCGAGAACTTGAAGCGGTTCTTGGATCCTTCATCCGTAGTTGCGCGAGTTGAGCGTTTGGTGGAAACCGAACAACTGACTGAGAACCAAAGAATAGCGCTTGCCCAGTTCCTAAAAGAGTACCGAATCAGAGAAGGGGGGCGTAACCCTGCCGACGTGCTGGACGATGAGGAAGATAGGGGTCAGTATTGAGGGCAATGGTACCATTCCGTCTGCCATTCGTGGCACGAACACATATGGTTTGGTGAGGCCTTCAAGCCACCGCGGCCCCATAAGTATGGAGTTTTTTGGAGGGGGGTGCGGGGGACTCTTTTTTGCAAAAAAGAGTCCCCCCGCAGATCTTTTCTTCCTCCTCACCCGGTCACCATCTCTTTTCCCAGATCAAAGGCTTTTCTATTGATTTCCACTTTTTCGGCTGACATGTAATCGGTGATGGCTTTTTCGAGCGCGTCCGTTGTTATGGGGAGCAGGCCGGTCCCGGCTGTGGCGCCGATGAGAATAATATTGGATAGGATAGGGTTGCCCATTTCCAGGGCGCTCTTGGTGGCTTGGAGAAAGTAGGTCTTTTTGCTCAGGGATTCGATTTTGGCGAACAGATCGGCTCTGTCGGGGTAGCTCTCGTGTCCGCTTATGACGTCAACCGGTTGCACGGGCCTTGTGTTGACCACCGAGACGGTTTGGGGGTTCCCGAATTGCCCGAGGATTCGCGCGGCTTCACTGGGTTCGAGCGCTATCACCAGGTCTGCGGATCTCGGGGGCATCAGCGGTCCGTACTGTCGGGTCTTGGAGATTCTTACGTGGCTCATGACCGAGCCGCCACGTTGCGACGCTCCATAGGTCTCGCCGATGGTCACCTTGTATCCTTGATCCACGAGCATTGCTCCGATCAACTGGGACGCGAGAACATTGCCTTGGCCGCCGACGCCGCAGACAATCACATTGTATGGGTCCTTTTCCATTCAAGCGTCCTCCCTGATAATCGCGTGCTGGGGACAGATGTCCGCGCACACACCGCAACCCACGCAGATGGCCTCGTCTACCCGGGACTTCCCGGATTCACTATCCCAGTTGAGCCCGGGGCATCGGAAGACCCTGGTGCAAAGCCGGTTGCAGCCGCAATCATCTCCTATACACATATCTGGATCTATTCGCACCTTGTATCGTCGTGATTCCTGCTTGGCACGCACCAGAGCGCATGTCTGCCTGAGTATGAGAGCCTTGGTTCCCGGCTCCTGGAGCAGATCATAGATGGTGTCCGCTGTAGATTCCAATTCAAATGGGTCGCGGATGACCGTTCTGACTCCGATGGCGCCTGTCACTTCCTCGATCACAATCGGAGGGGCCTCAAATCCCATTGCGTCCACATCAATCCCGGGGTGCGGCTGAAAGCCGGTCATCGCGGTTGCGCTGTTGTCTACCAGAATCATGAGGAAGTCGGAACCCTGGTGCAAGGCATTGATCAGCGCAGGTATGGCCGAATGATAGAAGGTGGAATCTCCGCAGACCGCTAGAGCGGGCTGGGTCGCGCCGAACCGCGCGAGCTTGCCGAATCCGCCGGCCATTCCTGTTCCCGAGCCCATTGCGTGCAGGGTCTTGGCCTGGTGGAATCCCGTAGCCATGAACCCAAGGGCGTAACAGCCTATGTCTCCGAAGAGTACTCCATCGCGGCCGTCGAGAACAAGGGCTCTCTTTATGGCCCAGAACGAAGCCCTGTGCGGACAACCCGGGCAGAAGGCCAGAGATCGAGCAGGGGCAAAATTCTCCATTGCCTCGGCTGCCGAAGCCTTGAAGCTCTCATCCGGTTCGGGCGCGTTCGCGCCGGTCAATTGGGACAAAATCCCAATGAGGAGTCCGGGGCTGAGTTCGCCGGTGTCGGGTACCGCGCCCGATTTCTTCCCGAAAAAGGAGATCGGGGGCAATTCCTGATTGTGATCCGCGAAAAGCTCCTTGACGTTATTCTCCAGAACCGGATCAACCTCCTCCACAAATAAGACCTTTTTGGACTTCTTCAGGTGTTGGAGCACAAACTTCTCCGGCAGAGGCCACGTAGTTCCGATCTTCAGGAGTCCGACCCGGTTTTCGAGCCCCAGCACATCAATGGCCTCCGTCGCGAAGAACCGGCCCGATCCGCATGTTATGACCAGTAGCTCCGGGTTGTCCGGGCCATTGTAGTTATTGAAGGACGATTCCTCGAACAATTCTCCGGCTCGCTTGAGTCTGGCATGAGCTTTCGGATGCGTGACCGCGGCCGGAAGCGCTGCGAGTGGTCTGGTTGTGTCGAAGTGGGGAAAGGGCCTGGATGTGGGTAAGGGACCCAGTGTCACGTTTCCACGAGCGTGGGATATGCGTGTCACGCTGCGAACCATGCAGACATTCTCGATCTCTCTAGATACGTCGAAGGCCCAGCGCACCATGTCCTTGGCCTCGTCAAAGCCGGAAGGCTCCAGAAGCGGCAGATCCGCGAGCTTCGCAAATATGCGTGAATCCTCCTCATTAGTGCTGGAAATACCCGATGGATCGTCAGCCACTATGAGCACCAGGCCTCCGCGAATGCCTGTCAGGTTCAGGTTGAGCAGGAAGTCTGAGGCGACATTGAGGCCGTTCTGCTTCATCGCGACCAGGGCGTTCAATCCGGAAACCGCTGCCGCTGCCGCGACTTCAAGGGCCACCTTCTCATTGATGGACCACTCCACATAGATGTCCATCTTTGACGCCACCTGAGCCAGCGATCCGATGATCTCGGAGGACGGATTGCCCGGATATGCCGTGGCCACCATGATGCCGGCCTCAAGCGCGCCCCTCGCCATGGCCTCGTTGCCCATGAGGAGGACTTCCCTCCCCGGGGCATCCTTGCTTATCAAGGACATGATCTGCTGTCTCCTCTCGGGTGGAGCTAATCGTCGGAAGCCCGTTTCCTCTTGTTCAGGGAAGCGGTCTTGAGATGACTGAGGTTTTCGTCCGGAAAGGGATCAGTCTCAATCACACTGCTTTCCAGCGCCGTACCCACCAGGCCGGCGCCCAAGTCGGTCCTGATTATCAGTGTGTTCCATCCAGGTCTGCCTTCGTACATCCCTACGGATATGTCCGCGAATTCCGAAGTCATGTCCGGGCAATTGTTGCATGCCGGCTGAATCAACGACCTGACCTGGTCGAGCGGCACATTCTCAGGGCCATTGGATGTCTCGGCCACCAGCACGTCGGCCGGTGGAGGGGGGATATCGAAGTCTCGGACCTTTTCCGCCCCAAAACGCTCAGCCAGAAACGCGTTGAAATCTCGAGCGGAAAACGCCCAATTGCAGAAGAGCCCGATGACGAGCCTTATTCGCTCTTTGAGGTTCTCATCTTTCAGGTCGAGCAGAGCCATCTTGCTCAAAGATCTGACCTGGCAAGGAAGACCCACAACGCCTATGCTCTCATGGCCTGCCAGCAGGGCCTCTTTCAATGCCGCGAGAGTATGTGAGCCCACGAACCTGGAACCGCAGCATGAGACAATCTCTTCAACAGTGGTCGCGACAATACCCCTGGGGAACGATTCCCCCTGGGGCCGGGCAGTGAGAACCGCGGCGTCAATCACTTTGTCCCGGAGGGCCGTTAACATCAGCGCGGTAACCGTACCGCCCCCTTGACCAGCGGACGATATCTCTTGGTCTTTGGCCCGTGAAGCGACGACCTGCTTGTTATGGCCCAGTTCGGATGCGTTGTGAGGTAAACCGAAAACCGACCGGCTCGCCGCGTCCGGATCAAAGAACGTCATAGGACAGTACGCAAAACACCGTCCGCTCTCGACCGTGCAATCGTGAAGTTTGACGGTCTTGCCCTTAAAGGAGGTCAGATACGGACATGTTCCGACACACGCGCCGCACGAAGCGCACAACCCGGGTTCAATCACCCCGCCGTACAACTCATTCAATCCGTAGATCTTGTCCATTGGCTATCCATTCACAACGATGCCGAACACAATTGCAGCGACCCTTTGTGGGCTGGAGCGAGCAAGCCAATTCCATGACATCTGAAACTGCTATAGTGATGCGCATTGATATTGGGTGTTAAGATCACCCTCCCCCTGCCCCTCCCGTCAAGGGAGGGGGGAGTAGTCCCCTCTCCCCTGGCGGGAGAGGGTTAGGGTGAGGGAGGGCCGGCCGTGGAACCCATCTTCAATGCGTGGCGCTATAGATAGAATGGGGCAATTGCCGGGTCTTGCCGCGGAATTCCTGCGCGCTGATTCTAAGGGCTTGTCCCGAAATAAGTACTACAACCGATGAATCCTGAAACCTTGCCGGAACTCATTACCGTCATTCCAGAGCCTGCCCCGGACGCCGATCCGGGGTCTGCCTCTACAATTGCGTCAGCAACCTGTTGCAAGGTTTGTTTTGTGACACACCCTAAGCCCGTTCTTCACCGGCCTGCTGGAAGAGGTATTCCTGGATAAAACGGTTGAGGTCTCCGTCCAGGACTGCGTTGACGTTTCCGTTTTCTATATTGGTGCGGTGGTCCTTGACCAACTGGTACGGCTGAAGGACGTAAGAGCGTATCTGGGAGCCCCAGGCGATCTCTTTCTTGTCCTTGTGAAGGTTGTCTCTCTCCTCTTGCTTTTTCACGAGTTCCAGGTCGTACAGTCTGGACCTCAGGATCTTCGTGGCCATTGCCTTGTTTTTGTGCTGGGAGCGCTCGTTTTGGCATTGGACCACGATTCCCGTGGGGACGTGGGTGATCCTAACAGCGGAATCGGTCTTGTTCACGTGCTGTCCACCCGCGCCTGAAGCCCGATAGGTGTCTATTTTCAGATCAGCTTCATTGATCTGAATGTCTACCTCATCGTCGGCGTTGGGATAGACGAACAAAGAGGCAAAGGATGTGTGTCTCCGTGAATTGGCGTCAAACGGGGAAATTCGTACAAGCCGATGGATTCCCATCTCAGCTTTCAGCCGGCCGTACGCGTATGTGCCGTCAATGGAAAGGGTGGCGGATTTGACACCGGCCTCTTCACCGTGAAGTGTGTCGAGCACCTGAGCCTTGTACCCTTCGCGCTCAGCCCAGCGCAGGTACATTCTAAGCAGCATTTCCGCCCAGTCCTGGGCCTCGGTGCCACCCGCGCCGGCATGGATCTCGACAATGGCGTCTCCCGAGTCTTCGGACCGGGCAAACAGCCTTTCGATCTCAAGCCGGTTGATCTGCTCTTCTATTTCGGTGAGCTTTTCCTCGACTTCACCGAGCACGGATTGGTCATCTTCTTCTTCCGCGAGTTCCAGCAGAACCGCTGCATCGTCCAGATCACGGTCCATTCCCAGGAAACCGCCTACCAGGCGAGAGATCTGCTTCTGCTCCTTCAACACGGACTTGGCGGCTTGAGGTTCGTTCCAGAATTCGGAGTCCTGCTGGGTTTTCTCCAGATCTTTCAGGCGGGATGTCTTAGCATCCAGGTCAAAGATGACCTCGGAGTTCGGTGGATTTCCGTCTTATTGCGGCCAGTCTTTCTTCAATTTCAAGCATCGTTCTCCTCCTGGGGAAGAGCATCTGTTCCTGCGAACGCGCGCCCCTCCAACCATTTATTATACTGCGTGAATCCCTCCGAATCAATGGATTCAAACGCTTCTTCCATTATCTTGAGCTTGGCGTCAAGGTTGTCGATAAAATGGACCAGGACAGCTTCCCTTGTCAAGGGCCTGATCGGAGATCCAAACTCAGGCGCGCCGTGATGGGAGAGCACTATGTGTTCCAGTTCCCTGACCCAGTTGACCTCAGCGATCCCTGTCTCAGAAGCCGCCTCCCGTATCAGCTCGACTCCCAGGGGAACATGCCCGATGAGTCTGCCCTCAAAGGTCCTGCGCGCTCCACCCGGGTCAAGCTCCCGGATCTTTCCTATATCATGCAGTATAGCTCCTGCAAGCGCAATATTAAGATTGATGTCCGGCTCCAAGCGCGCTACAGCTTCAACTTTACGGGTCACATCGACCGTATGTTCCACCAAACCGCCTCTGTACGCGTGATGAATCATCCTCGCCGCAGCCGCGATTTTCAGATCCTCGCTGTTCCGTTCCAGGATTTCTCCGACCAGTTCGGCCAATTGCGGAGGTTCCAGACCGGCCGCGGTCTGTTTGAGTTCCAACAGGAGCTCGTCCGGGTCCTGCTTGCCCGACCGCAACAGTATCTCCTGGTTGGGAACCTCGGAGCGGTCCACCTGACGGATCTTATCAATCACGATCTGCTTCTGGTCGCGGTATTGGTCCACCCGGCCCGCGATTTTGAGGAAATCCCCTGGATTGAAGTCCTGTCCGTATTTCCTTATGGCGTCAGACCACAGTTTTGCGGAAACGGTTCCTGTGGCGTCCCCAAGCTTCAGGTCCAGGTAATCCTGTCCTGTGCGCGTCTTTCGAATCTCCTTGGATCGGAGTTCGAAAAACTGGACCACAGTGTCACCGGGCTTGATGTCTCTAACCAGGATGTGATCGGGGCCGGAATGATCATCATTCATTGGCTCGGTTCTCCCTGGGCCTCCAGGTGTGCGTTCCCAGGCAGAGCTTTGGAACGAGAGGAGGGGCTTTCATGATTCGTTGCGCCATCTCTTAGGCATGAGAGTTAATGTCCATACCTTTTTCTGGAACGGACTGCGGATGGGGTGCTCCGATGGCTGAGCCTGTGGCCTAGAGCATCGAGGCATTTTTCCATGAGCTCCTCGATGTCGAGTCTCTTTCCGCTGTGAAGAATGGAATATATCTCTCCCAAAATGGGCGGATGAAAACCGCGCTGTGAGGCGATTCTCTTGGCGTACCGTGCAGCCTCATAGCCCTCAACGGCAAGTCTCCTCTTTCGGTACTGTTCCAGCAGTGATCTCACCGATCCCGTTGTTCCGTGCTTTTCGTCCAGGGAGGCCAGGTCCCGTCCGAACTTGGCCGAACGTCCACCCCGGCAGGTCGCGAGCAGGTCCGCCATCCAGGCCTGGCTTTCAGCGTCGAAAGTCTCGGGACTCGCTCCAAGGAGCATCCCGAACTGACGGATCTCAGCCGTCACCAGCGTAGAATAGGTGGCGAGAAAATTCTCCGGGGCGCAGTTGGAACCTTCGAGTATTCCGAATCCGATAGCGTACACATTCTTCAGGGCCGCGGCAATTGTCGCGCCGGTTATGTCTCCCGAGTAGACCACTCGAAACAGTGGTGTTTCGATGAGCAGCTTCAAATTCTCAAAGGTTTGAATGTCCTCGCAGGCAATCTGGGTCACTGCGGCCCCGCCTTCGACTATCTCATGCGCAAGATTGGCCCCTGAGAGAACGGAAAGCCTCATTCTCTTGCCCAAGCGCTCCATCTCAGCATGGGCGGTCTCGCAAGGAAGCAAGCCGGTCTCGGGAACAAAGCCCTTTGTAGCAATAACCAGATCGCTTCCCTCGGGCGCGAGTTCCAACACCGGCACCAGTGTAGAATAGAAATACTTGCTCGGAGTAACGATCAGGATCAGGGATGTGTCCCCCACTGCGGCTCGCAGATCCGCCTCCGGCCTGACCGAACGGGGAAGCGGTATCTCTTTGAAATGCCAAGGATGCCTCCCGTCAACGGTGAGCCTCTCGATAAGTTCTTCCCGTGAATCGTAGAGTATCAGGGAATTCTCTGCGAGCGCCTCCTTTTCCAGAAGGTTCATCCCAATGTGGAGCGCGAGCGTGTATCCCCAGACTCCGGCGTTTACCACCGTCATGGTGTTTTGTCCGCTGAGTGGATAGATCCTGCGATCAGCGTGATACGCGTAGAATTGCAGTAGGTCCGCGTCTCTGGGGCGATAGTTGCGCCCAAATGGGGATTTTGACACTGCCCGGCGGCTCTTCAGAACCTTGATTCCGCGTTGTATTGTCTCAGGTCGGTCAGAGGTGACAAGTGGATGAAACGGCGGCTCCGATCTGTACCGCGAGCTGAAAAAAGCCTTGACGTTCTCAACTTCAGTGTCAATTCTTCGGCGAAGATCTGTAATATCACCGGGATCATGCCCTTGAACGGCCCTGGCTACCAGATGGCTCGGATGTATCATTTTGTGGCGAGCTATTTCTACCACGGCGCGGTGGGAGATACGTTGCGCGTTCAGTGAATCGTCATCGCGCAACTCGAACGGTTCCCCGATATCCACGCTGACATCAGAAAAAACGTCCTCAAGACTCTTAAAGAGCCGTTTCGCGTTGCCCAAACCGTATCGGAGCGGAAACACCAAGTTCCAGGCTCGTGGCAGCATTGACAAGATCGGCAACATTGCCGAGGAGGACAGATACCGATCTTCGGGGATCGCGGCATAGGATATGGCGACCGGGGCCACCAGCGCTCGGCCCGTGGCCTTCACGGCAGCGACCACCGCGTGAGGCACGTATGGCTCCCTGAGAATACCTTCCCTGGAACGAACCGTGTACCGGCTTGTGCGGGCAAAGAGCGTCTGAGGTTCTGTTTTCTCGGCAAGAGCAGCGCTCAGCCAGGTATACGCGCGATGCTGAATGGGCGATGGGTTTCGCGGAACTCGCAAGACCCGGAAGCCGCTAAGCCACTCCGAAGCCCAACCTTGACCCAGAGTCCCGGCAACGTGCATCACAGGAACGGGAAGGCCTAGCTGCCGGAGCAGGCATGCGGCGAGCATGTAATCAAAATAGGAGGCATGCCCTACGAAAAAGAACCTTGGGCCGTCATATTCGAGGATCTTCTTCTTTGTGCTGTAGGGGATCGGCGGTGTGACGTCTCTAAAAAGGATCTTGGCCAGATACGCCAGCATGGCGGCGATCTGCTGAAAAGATGACCGGTCAAGTTCGACCGAAAACCCGGCCAGGGCGTCGCGCAAATCACTTCGGTCACCCCGGGGCTCACATTCTTCAGCCAGTATCAGGGCCCGGTCGCGCAGGGATTCCTCGTCCACCTCATCCGGTTCCGGAATGACGAAAGACTCCTTGAATTCGGTGAACTCATCAGAGGATTCGAAAAGTTCAATCGTCCTGCGAAGACTCATAGTGCTCCGATCTGCTGAGGTTCATTCTTTGAGCCCGGCTCTCTTGCGCGTTGGAAGGTGAGCGGGGAAAACCTCACTCGACTATTCCGCCCGGCCCCTTCGGGGCAGGCTTGGGCGGCGCCGCGGGGCCTGGACTAGGCGGCGCAGGCGGTGTCCGAACGGTAGTTGCAGGCGCGGGAGCAGTCGTGGCTGCCGGGGCTGCGGGTTTAGCCGTCGGAGTCGGAACTGAGGCAAACTTCAGCGAAACGAGAACGTCGTTATACGTTGGTTGCATCTTTTCCATGCCCTTGGACGGGGCCAAGCACGATACTCTCAGCAGAGTCTGTCCGTGCTTGTAGAAAACGATGACAATGTCCATCCAGATCTTAAGCTTGTCATCAAGGGCCTGGATAAAGAAATAGTGTGCTCCCGGGACATCGCTCTTGAACGCTCCCTCGTCAACGATGCGAACTTCCTCGGTTTTCGGCTTCTTGCCCGCGGCGGTCTTCTTTGTGAGATCCTTGATACCATTTCGAAATTCTTGCAAGAAAACCTTAAGCGAGTCTTTCACCGGTGAATGGCACGCCACGTGGATCCGGTTCCTGAAACTGTCCGTGAGGTCCGGTGCCTGGAATACCACGTAGTAATTGGCTTTCGGTTTGTCCAATTTGATCCAGTCGGCCGGGTACTTCATGGAGAAACCGAATTCCTTACTGGTGAAGAGCTTGTATTGCTGTGCGGAAGCGACCACAGGAATGGCTAGTACAATCAACAACACCAGTATGGGGATAGGTGAACAATACCTGTTCCTCAGCAAGGCCATGGAACCGTCTCCTTCTGTGCTGGAATTGGGTTCAGACAGCCAGCAATGTTACCAAAGCTATGTCAAGACAGTCAAGCTTTTATCCCTCGGGCCAATTCAGATCAAAGGCCCCAGGGCTGAACCGGTCGGCCGATTCTTCGATTCAGAGCGGTCTGCCGACAGAACCATCAGGATGATCTCCCAGGTCCTTTGGTGGAAGGATGAGATAGCGATGAGCAGTTTTCTCCGTCATAGCAGTTGCCAAGAGTTCCGTCTGATTGAAAGGTGATCCCCCCACAGGGGCGAAATCCCCTCTTGCCCCCCTATGAGAAAGGGGGGTTGGGGGGATTTCCTCACCGTGAGCACAGGAACGGGATCCGAAATATCGGTCAACGCTTTTAACACTTGCTATAGGACTCGGATTCGGCGTGTAGGTTCCATCGACCCGTGTGGGGGGCGCAACCGGAGACCTATCTGATCGGAAACAGGGATGATTGCCGCGTGTCCTTTTCGAGTCGCCTCAGGTATCGCTGAAGTGTGTCCGCTGAATGGAGTTCTTTGGCAAGGGCCAAGAGATCGAGGCGCCGCAGGAGAGCCAAAGTTATTGGTCGCTTTGCATCCCAGAAGATTAGCGCGGAAGGGAAATCTCTTGCTATCCGGGAATTCAAGTGTGAGGCGAGATAGATGCACTCAGCGCGCGTTCGGCAAGGGATGAAATAGCATGTGTCGTCCAAGACCACCGGCTTGTCGTGCAGAGGTTCCAGGACTCTGAAATCGAGCCTTCTGTAAAACCCGGAAATAGCGACTTTCCACGATGCAAATGAATAATCCCCCACACCGAAAAGCGAGAAGCGCGGCCGTAATACTCCCCCAGTCAACAGAGAAGAAGTCTTTGTGGAGCACCTCCATATCACCGTCACACGAAGCCTCATGAAGGGCGGCACGGGAGAGAGTAACGTAATCCCCATTTATTTCAACGCCAATTGCCTTGCGCCCAGATGAGAAACATTAGAGCGCGGCCGCAAAAAAGCTGCCTTTGGTGCACGTAGGTTCAAGCACGGATGCCGGCTGGATTCCTTGCCTGACGAGCAAAGAGCAGCATTGTCGCGCAAGTCCCACAGGCGTCTGGAAGTCTCCAAACTCGGTCTTACTTTTGGCCTTTCTTACCGCTGCCATCGAGTCACCGAACCCCTAATATTCCTTCCACTGTCCCGTATTCCTCGATTACCCCACTGTACTGAAGTCTCCACTGAAGTACGTTGGAGATTGTCAGGTACCCATCCCGCGGCGGTTCATTGAGGAGTCTGTCGGCAATGGCAGCGGCCTGCGATTCTTCTCTCCGAATCCGTGGACAATAGAGTACAGGACCGGCACTGGAACGAGTGTAACCTGCCCGCTTACCGTGAGACCTCCGATGACAGTGTTACCCGGATCGGATGTCTTGCGCCGTCGCAGGTCCCCGGAAGATTCACGATTCATTCACTTTTCAACCATCAACTGCGTCAATACCGGATGACTTGTTGTTTCTTTCAATTATCCGGCATATTGCAACATAGAAGAGCGGAATAAAGAAGATCGCCAGGGACGTTGCCGTGATCATCCCGCCCAGGACGCAGGTGCCGATGGCCTGTTGTGCTCCCGCACCGGCGCCGGTGGCCAGGGCAAGGGGCAGGACGCCGAAGCCGAAGGCCAGCGAGGTCATGACGATCGGGCGAAACCGTAATCTCGCCCCTTCCAGAGTGGCCTCGATCAATCCCATCCCCTCTTCCAGTTTGGCCTTGGCGAATACGACGATCAGGATCGCGTTCTTGGTGGTCAATCCCACGGTGGTGAGAAGCCCGATCTGGAAATAGACATCATTGGGCAGTTCCTGAAACGACGAGGCCAGCACGCCACCAATGAGCCCGAGGGGAAAGGCCAGCACGATCGAAATGGGCAGGGTCCAGCTCTCGTAAAGAGCTGCCAGAACAAGGAAGATCACCAACAAGGAAAATGCGTACAGCGCAGGCGCCTGAGAACCGGCCATCCGCTCCTGATAAGAAAGCCCGGTCCAGTCGAAGCCAATCCCCCGGGGCAATTTCGAGACGAACTCTTCCATGGACTGCATCGCCTCACCGGAACTCCTCCCCTGTGCCGGCTCGCCCCAGATGTTTATGGACGGAAAGGCGTTGTAGCGCTCCAGCTTGGGAGAACCGGAAGTCCAGTGTCCGGATGCAAAGGAAGAAAAAGGGACCATCTTTCCCGCGGTATTGCGCACATAGAGTTTTTCCAGATCCTTGGGCAACATTCGGTAGGGGGCGTCTGCCTGCACATAAACTCGCTTGACCCGTCCACCTTGAATAAAGTCATTGACATAGGCGCTGCCGAAGGCCGCCGCGATGGTGTTGTGGATGGAGGTAATGGGAAGCCCCAGGGTGCCTGCCTTTTCCCAATCCACATCGATCCGGTATTCGGGCACGTCTTCCAGGCCGTTGGGCCGAACCCTGATCAATCTTGGGTCCCGCCTAGCCATCCCCAGGAGCTGATTGCGAGCCGCCAACAGATCGGCGTGGCCCAGACCGCCACGGTCCTGCAACTGAAAATCAAAACCCTTGGCCTGGCCCATTTCTATGACGGCAGGCGGCGAAAAAGCGAACACCATAGCGTTGCGGATTTGTGAAAAAGCCCTCATGGCCCTTCCGACCACGGCCCCGACCTTCAGATCCGGTCGGTCGCGAAGCTTCCAGTCCTTGAGCTTGACAAATGCCAAACCCACGTTCTGTCCCCTGCCGGAAAAGCCGATACCAGACACGGTCATTATGGATTTCACGGCGTCCTTTTCTTTCGCCATAAATTGGTCCCTGACCCCGTCCAGGACCTTCTCGGTCTGCTCCAGGGTCGAGCTCGCCGGAAGCATTGCCTGGACAAAGAGGACTCCCTGGTCTTCATCAGGCAGATAGGCAGTTGGCATCCGCTGAAACAGGAATCCCATGGCCGCCACGATTACAAGGAAAACAAGCAGGTAACGCAGTTTCTTGGAAAGAGTGTGGGCGACCACTCTCAAGTACAAGCCTCTGCCTCGGAAAAAGGAGCGATTGAACCAGCTGAAGAATGGGCGCAGGAAAAAGATCGCATTTTCCGACGCTTCATGCCCCTTTGCCACCGGCCTGAGCAGGGATGCGCAGAGAACCGGCGTCAATATCAAGGCCACAAGCACAGAAAGAAGCATGGAGGCGATGATGGTCACGGAGAACTGGCGGTAGATGACACCGGTCGAGCCGCCAAAAAACGCCATGGGACCGAACACCGCTGAGAGTACCAACCCGATTCCGATCAGCGCGCTGGTGATTTCGTCCATGGATTTAGCGGTGGCTTCTCTGGGCAGGAGCCCTTCGTCACGCATGACCCGTTCCACGTTTTCCACCACCACGATGGCGTCGTCCACGAGAAGGCCGATGGCCAGCACCATGGCGAACATGGTGAGCATGTTGATGGTAAACCCGAAAAGCCCCAGAACCCCGAAGGTCCCCAGGATCACGACCGGCACAGCGACCGTAGGAATCAGGGTGGCGCGAATGTTTCCCAGGAAAAGATACATGACCAGGAAGACCAGCAGGATCGCCACAAAAAGGGTCTGAACCACCTCTTCGATGGCCACTTTGATAAAGGGGGTTGTGTCGTAAGGGTAAACGATCTTCATTCCCGGCGGGAAATAACGACTCATCTTTTCCAGTTTCGTCTTGATCGCATCGGCCGTATCCAACGCGTTAGCGCCGGCGGCCTGCCGGATGGCCAAGGCCGCGGAAGGTTTGTCGTTGTAATATGACTCGACAGCATAGAACTCAGTGCCCAATTCCGTCCGTCCAACATCCTTGATCCGCACGATGGAGCCGTCCTGATTCATGCGGATGGGGATGGCGGCAAACTCGTCAGGGGTCTGGAGAAGGTTCTGGACGACAATGGAGGCGTTCAAACGCTGGCCTTCCACCGCCGGCGCCCCGCCGAACTGGCCCGCGGAGATCTCCACGTTGTAGGCTCGAAGTGCCCTGATGACGTCTTCGACCGTCAGATGGTAATTGGTCAGCTTGTCGGGGTTCAGCCAGACCCGCATGGCATACTGGGAGCCGAAGACTTCAACCTCACCCACCCCCGGCACGCGCGCCAGCACCTTATCGAGGTTGGACTGGGCATAGTCTCTCAGGTCATTTCCGTCCATACTCTCGTCTTCCGAGATCAAGCCCACGACGATCAGGTAGTTTCTGGTCGATTTGCTGACCTTCACCCCCTGGCGCTGTACCACGTCGGGTAGGCTCGCCATGGCGAGCTGGAGCTTGTTCTGGACCTGGGCCCAGGCAAGGTCTGGATCGGTTCCCGGGGCAAAGGTCAACTGGACGCGGGAAGAGCCTGCTGAGTCACTGCTGGCGGACATGTACAGCATCTTGTCAAAGCCGGTCATCTTTTGCTCGATGATCTGCGTCACGGTGTTCTCAACCGTCTCCGCAGAGGCCCCCGGATAAAAGGAGTCAATGGCAATTGAGGGCGGGGCGATGGGCGGATACTGTGATATGGGCAGATTATAGATCGCCAGGCCGCCGGCCACCATCATGATGATGGCGATGACCCAGGCAAAGACCGGACGATTCAGAAAGAATCGCGATAACATCGAGCGCCTCCGTTAATTCGCCTTTCCGGCCTGCCGGGCTGATTTCCCAGGTTCCTCACTGGCTTTCCGAGCGGCATTAAAAGGGATAACCTTCACGGAGGCGCCAGGCCGAACTTTTTGCATACCCTCGACGACCACACGATCGCCCAATGCAAGACCCGACGAGACGAGCCACTTGTCGCCGATGGCGCGATCGAGAGTGAGCCTCCGCTGTTGAATCTTTTCCTCAACGTCTACGATGAGTACGATGGGCTTACCCTTTGGATCTCGCGAGACTGCCTGCTGAGGCACAAGGATGGCCCGCTCATTTGTGCCTTCTTTCACCACCGCCCGAACGAACATGCCCGGCAGGAGAACCCCTTCCGGGTTTGCAAAGATGGCTCGCAGGACGACGGAACCGGTCGAGGGATCCACCGTGATGTCGCGAAACTGAAGCGTCCCCTCCAGTGGATACGCTGTGTCGTCTTCCAGGATGAGCTTGACCTTGTCCTGGTTCGTTCCGTTTTCATTCAGGCGGCCATCCTGCAGGCGGTGCTTCAAGCGCAGCAGATCAGAGGTGGATTGGGGCACATCCACGTAAATGGGATCCAGTTGCTGAATGGTTGCCAGGGGTAGGGGTTGATACGCGATCACCAAAGCGCCATTCGTCACGTTGGATCTGCCGATGCGGCCGGAGATGGGTGCGGTTACACGGGTATATCCCAGATTGATGCGGGCTGTCTCAACCGCGGCCTTCCAATACTCAATATCGGATTCAGCCTGTTTCAGGAGGGCCTTCCTGTCGTCGTAGTCCTGCAGGCTGACAGCTTTTTCGGCGAGTAACGCCCTCCATCGCTCAGCCTTCGACCGGATCGTCGGCAGATTGGCTTCCGACTTAGCAAGGGATGCCTTCGCACTGTCGAGCGTTGCCTGAAAGGGGGCCGGATCGATCTGATAAAGCACCTGGCCGGCCTTGACATCGGAACCTTCCGCAAACAGGCGCTTCTGGATGATGCCATTGACCTGGGGTCGGATTTCCGCAACAAGGTACGCAGAAGTGCGTCCCGGCAATTCAGTCGTCAGCACGAGTTTCTGCGGCTGGACCGTCACTGTAGCCACTTCCGGGACAGGGGACTGGCGGGATTGCTGCCGGCGGTCGCAACCGCCCAGCAAAAGACCGCCTAACAGAGCGAGCAAGACCGCACTCCATTGAAGTGCTTTGTAAACGGTGCTATGGGGTTGCATCAGAGACCTCGTAAATATCGATGATAAACGGACTGAGTGCGAAAAACCTCGCACGAAATCACGGATCACCCAATCCTTAACGCTTCAACGCGGTTGGGGGATTCCAGGAGAAGACTAATCCAATACAGATCAGGATCACGAAATATTTGAGGGCTCTCTTCATTCGCTCAAAACTGCGCGGAGAAAGATTTCAGTGACGCCCGACAGTCCATCAGGACTCCTGACGAGTTCCGGCTTCTCCAGGACACGGAAAAGAAAGGCACTCATCGTTCCTTCCATCGCGATGGCCATGAGGTAGGGATCCAGATCCCGAAACGTCTTTTTTTGAATGCCGGAGGCAAACACGGAAACCAACCTCTGTATCATTTGATCGTAGATCTTCAGAATGTCTGTATCCAAACCGGACTTAAAGTTGAAACTCACACCCTGTGTTTCTGCAAAATAGAGCCGCCACACGGAGAGATCGGTGGAAAAGAGACTCCAACGAACGGACACGTACTTCTTGATCGCCTCCAGGGGTTCCTTCTCGTCTTCGAGTGGTCTCACCAGGGCATCGTGGAAACTCTGAGCTTTGGACAGCATAAGCGCCTTGTAAAGATCCTCCCTGTTATTGAAGAAATTGTACAATGTGCCGACAGCGAACTCCGCCTTTTCTGCTATCTCCTGCATTGAGACGCTGTGGTAGCCACTTTCCGAGAACAGCTCAAGCGCAGCAACCAGTATCTCTTCACGATGACGGAGCTTTTCCCTTTCTCGTCTGGGGAGTTTTCCGGCTTGCTCTTCCGATCCCAAGGCACCTCCGAAGGTTGTTCATGAAATGAATGTCGGTTCATCCAGTGAATCACGATATACTGATTGAACGGATAAGTCAATCAGAACGGTGCGCCTAAATCCACCGCCTAGTTTTGTTGGGGGTGTATTGTTTGATCCGAGAGACAG
>CAZGNL010000117.1:0-16978 GCA_964527475.1 uncultured Syntrophaceae bacterium | reverse complement strand
GCTTTGTCCACGGGACTTTCATGCGAATGCGCAATCAAGAGAGTGAGATCGGTTTTCTTGGGTGCCACTGCCGGCTTGCCCAGCAGTGCTTTTTATCACTTGTTTGAACGCACATTGGTATGACACAGCATAAACTATCAGGCAAATGACTCAATTATGGCGCGCCGCACCTGATTTCATAAGGGGATAACTCTATGGGCTTAGCAGGAAGGGCTTTGGACCATTTTATCGAGAACCAGATTTTCTTTCCTGATCGTCTCATGGTGCAGACCCCCTCGGATTGGGGGCTTGATTTTGAAGACGTGTGGTTTGAAACCAACGACGGAGTGCGCCTGCACGGCTGGCTGGTTCGCGCGGACTCAGGCGGACCTCTGGTTCTCTTTTGCCACGGAAACGCGGGAAACATATCTCATAGACTGGACAATGTTCATCGTTTGCACAACATCGGTTTGAGCGTCTTCATCTTCGATTACCGCGGATACGGCCGAAGCGAAGGCCGCATTACCGAGAAAGGGCTCTACCTGGACGCGGACGCGGCGTATAGGATCGCCCTCGAAAACGCGGATCAAGACAACGAGAAACTGGTAATCTTCGGACGATCTCTGGGAGGAATCGCGGCTGTCCACATCGCTGCTTCTCAACCGTGTGCGGGTCTGATCCTTGAGTCCACTTTTCCGCATCTGGGCGCAATGGCCAAACAACACTTCCCTATACCCGCGCTGGACGGTGTGCTCGGTACACGATTCAACTCCCTGGACAAAATCCGCGCTGTGAACGCGCCCATTCTCTTTTTCCACGGTGATCGTGACGACATAGTCCCGTATCCGCTGGGGCGGGAACTTTACGAAGCCGCTCCTGAGCCCAAGGAATTCGTTACACTTGAACGCGCGGGACACAATGACACCTACTTCATGGCCGGGCAACCCTACTTCGACAAATGGAAGGACTTCACTGCCGCCCTGCCCCATCCCCGTGAATAGCCTCCTCACGAACTATGCCTCGCCCTCTTGCATGCTCGTACAGGGACGGCCCCCAGTGGACTTTGCAGTGCATCCATTTTCATACAAAAGTCCCGTGAAAGAACCACCGCTTTTCAGGTTAACGTATGGGGTGGTTTGGAGGGGAGCCACTGCGCGTGGGGCGAATGAGCGGGCCCCGGACAGCTTGCGTGACATGACAGCTGTCGGTAGCATGACGTTGAAATGCTTGCCCGGCTAGGGCCTCCCCTCCAAGGCCATGCGCAGCGTGCGCGCTCTTCGACTACCCCTGTCCGAGGCGAAGCCCCGGACCAGTGAACAACGGAAAAGACTTTCACGGTTCGTTGTCGCTTTCTAGGGGTGATAGTTGGTATGAGTTCCGGCCTTCTCGCCGACAAAAACACGAATTCTTGTAACGTTTGAAACAATTCAGCGAAGCTCCTGTCAGCATGGTTAAAAAACGCGAACAAAGACGATGCAGCACCAGGTTCACAGGAGGACCAATATGAAAAAGCTGAGTCATTATGCGAAAGCGGTTCCGGCAATCGCGGCGCTTCTCATGATTATTTTGACCGCGAACACCGGGCTGGGCGCGCCTTTGGGTCAAGGTTCGCTGGAAATCATCGAGCCCGACGGCAAACCCGGCCCTGCTTGCCCGTTGAAACACACTTCGGTCAAAGCAGAGATCTCCGGGTTCGTAACCAGAGTGGAAGTCAAGCAGGTCTTCCACAATCCGCGCGACGTAAAGATAGAGGCGATCTACACGTTCCCTCTGTCAGCGAACGCGGCCGTGGATGACATGACAATGCGAGTGGGAGATCGAGTGGTCCGTGGAATCATCAAGAGACGTGAGGAAGCAAGACGCATCTATGAGCAGGCCAGGGACAGGGGCCGGGTTGCTTCCCTTTTGGACCAGGAAAGGCCCAATATCTTCACCCAGTCAGTGGCAAACATCATGCCCGGGGAAAAGGTGGAGATCACCATCAAGTACGTGGAAACGCTGAATTACGACGACGGATACTTCAAGTTTGTCTTCCCAATGGTGGTGGCCCCGCGATTCATTCCGGGCCTTCCCTCGGGCAAGCAGGGAACCGGTTGGGCGCCGGATACCACATCAGTCCCCGACGCAAGCCGTATCACACCTCCGGTAGCCGAAAAGGGCAAGAGGGCCGGGCATGACATCGATCTGACGGTCTCCATCGACGCGGGCGTGCCCATAGAGAAGGTGGAATCAAAGCTCCATGAGGTAACCGTTGACCGAAAAGATAAGAAACGAGTAACGGTCTCCCTTAAGAACAAGAAGGAGATCCCAAACCGGGATTTTGTCCTAAAGTACCTGGTGGCCGCTGATAAGGTCCGCTCCGGAGTTCTGGCGCACAAAGACGGGAAAAACGGGTACCTGACTGTGATCATGATACCTCCAAGGCGAGTGAACCCCGAGAAGATCGCGCCAAGGGAACTGATATTCGTGGTCGATACCTCCGGTTCCCAGCGGGGCAAGCCGCTCGCCAAAGCCAAGAAAACCATGAGGTACGTCATCGACCGGATGAATCCCAATGACACCTTCAACTTCATTGATTTCAGCAATAATGCGAGAATGCTCTTCTCTGCGCCAAAGAAGAACACGCCCGAGAATCGGTCCAAGGCGCTGCGATATATCGACTCACTCCAGGGGACCGGAGGCACCCAGATGATTCCCGCTGTATGGCAAGCGTTGAGCACGCCTGCGCCCGAAAACAGGCTCCGCATAGTGACCTTCATGACCGACGGCATGGTGGGCAACGATTTCGAGATAATCTCAATGGTCAAGCGACTGCGGGATAAGAGCCGCTGGTTTCCCTTTGGAACGGGCAATTCCGTAAACCGGTTCCTGTTGGACAATCTGGCCCGCGTGGGTGGGGGTGAGGTGGAATACATCCTGCTCAACAGCCCGGGCGAAGAAGTGGCCAAGAAATTCTACAAGCGCATAGCAAGCCCGGTCTTGACTGACATCTCGCTCTCCTTTGAGGGCGTGACCCTGAAGGATGTCTACCCTTCAGTGGTTTCGGATCTCTGGTCACGCAAACCCCTGATTTTCAAGGCCCGCTACTCCAAATCCGGAAAGGGGACCATAAAGATCAAGGGCTTTGCCGGCGGCCGACCTTACGAACAGACGCTGGACGTGAACCTCCCTGACAAGGAGACCGAGAACGCGTCGTTGGCATCCCTGTGGGCCAGAGCCAAGGTGGATGATCTAATGGATCAAGACCTCATGGGAATACAGCGTCGCTCTCCAAAAAAAGAGGTAAAGGAACAGATTATCAAGGTCGCGCTGGCTCACAGGATCCTCACCCAGTTCACCAGCTTTGTCGCGGTCGAGGAAGCCGTGGTTACCGTTGGAGGCAAACCCACCAAAGTGACCGTGCCGGTGGAGATGCCTGACGGAGTCAGCAGGGAAGGTATCTTCGGGGCCGACAAGGAAATGACTGTAGCGCGCCAAGGCCGACACATCCGTTCAAAAGCCAAAGCCGGCTCCTGGTTCTCCGGAGTGTTGCCTTCCATGCGGAAAATGACGATGGGATCGACGAGAGGCGTTTCGCCCCACAAGCGTGCTCCGCAACCTGCGGCAAGCGCCCCCAGTGAGGCTCGACCTCATGAGCCCATGAATCGGACTTTCGAGGGCCGGCCCGCAGGAATCATCACGTCCAAGGACGAGATATCCGAACGCGAGGACAGGACCAAATTCGCGGCCATCGCCCGCAAGCTGTCGCCCGATCTTTATAAGCTTGTCCGGATGAAAGACAAGCCCCGGAACTACTCCAAGGGCAAGATCTTGATCAAGGACGGCAAGCTCACGGTACAGGTGTGGCTCACTAGGATCAGTGACGACATTCTGAAGAAACTCAAGGAAAAGGGCCTGAAGATAAGCTTCAAGGCCTCAACCGGAAAGCTGGTTATCGGAGAGGTGGACCTGGACAAACTTGAAGAACTGTCCAAGATCAAGGAAATCCGCCTCATTGAACCCTTTGTGAAAGCTTAATGCCAACTGACCTTTGAAAGAGTAATCCGGGGGAACCTTTTCTCGGTAGAAAGGGTTCCCCCAGACCCCATAGGCGCTAACTTACCGCTGGAATCCAACGCGTCCCGGAGGGACGCACAGATAGTAGGCCGGCAATGTATTGCCGGTTTCACTGAAGTATCTGTCATTGCGAGCGCAGCGAAGCAATCTCATTGAGTGGAAGAACCAAAGGCTGGAGATTGCTTCGTCACTTCGCTCCCCGCAATGACATCAGCTTGAATCGCTCAATTTGGGTATCAAATATTCCTCCGGAATATTCAAGCCAACGATCCTAAGTTAAATGACCCCCGGCAGAGCCGGGGGCCTACCTGTTTGCTGGTTACGACTCTCGACAGCCGGCCTTTTTTGGGATACTTTCCATACTACGCGCTCTTGGGTGGTAGCGTGGGGTGATCCGTTCCGTCGGTTCACCGACATTGTTGTGGGAACACCTATTTTCCCTTGATTGTCCGGAGTATCCATTGCTTCCTCCTGATGAATACACAATGTGGCTTGAACGGGCCCGGACCGGCAAGAATTCCGAACAGATGGAAAAGGCTTATGACCAGCTTATGAAACGGGTCAAGAAGGTCGACCCCCTGACCATTGCGGAGACGACGGATTCAAGCTTCCGTGCCGATGGGGTTCCGAGGGTTTCGATCCCGTTTCTCCACAGCTGGTTCGATCTGGATCTCCTGCCCTATCGGCTCAGAGGTGGCCATGAGGTGATCGACACCTTGCCCATGAAGGTGCTCGTGCTTCAACATATCATGGCGGCCGCGGAAAATGAGGGCACAGCAGTGAGGGTTATGCGGCAATGGATCGATTGCCGTTCATTGCAGCACGGAGCAGTGTTGGGGGCGCACCTTTCCAAAACTACCGCGCAGCTCATGAGCAGTTTTTTTTCGCTCAATGCCGAGGAACGGATGCGTCGCGCTATGGCATGGGGGGGCCGGCCCGTGGACCTTGCGGACGTGGGGCTCGTTTTCAACTTCTTCCCCCGACTTCCCGTGGCTGTGGTCAACTGGGAGGCTGACGAGGAATTCCCCGCGTACAGCAAGGTTCTCTACGACGTATCAGCGAGCAACTATATGCCCACACACGGATTGGTGGCTCTCACCGACTTCCTGGCACACAGACTGGCTGAATAGGGGGGGCGGTGAGGATAACATATTGAAAAGAGTGACCCGCAGAAAAACTGCGTTGTTGGCATCTTCATGGCGTGTGTGATCGGGCAGCCTTTGTGAAATCAAGATGTTGCGGTCTCCTGACAGTGTCCGGTCCCGCGAGACGCGGGATGGGACACTGTCAGCCAAAATCCTGAGAACAATTCAGGAATACCGGTCATTTATATTAGCCGGCGCTATAAGTGGGCGGAATTTCGCTTGTCTTGTAGAGACCGATATCTTATAATGAACAATCGTTATAAAAAAGGAGGGGCAATGCCGAAGCTGGGCATGGAACCCATTCGCACAGAGCAGGTGGTCGACGCCACAAAACGGTGCATCGTCAAAAAGGGCGTGTCCAACCTGTCTGTCAAGGACATCGCGTCGGAGGCACGCGTAAGCACCGGAATCATCTATCATTATTTCGAGAACAAGGAAGACATCCTTCTCAAGGTAATCCGGGAGGCGTTCAGGCGCTCCCACGAGCAAGTGTTGGAGAAGGTGGAGCCCATCGAGTCGCCCCGTGACAAGCTACGGGCATATATCGAGCAGTTGAGCGAGGTACCCAAGGACAATCCCGAGTTCTTCATCATTCTGCTCAATTACCTGGGGCAGGCCACGAGCAATCAGGAAATCAACCGGATAGTCACACATTTCTTTGGCAACGTAATATCCTACGTTGAAGAATTGCTTAGCACAGGGGCCGCGGCCGGAGTCTTCAAGGCCGACCGGGTGAAGAGTCTCGCGCCCATCATCGTGGCCATCGGCCTGGGGATGGGAGCGATGTGGACCATCAGTCCTCGTACCGTCGATATCGAGGAGATGGGGATGACCTTCAAGGATATCGTACGCGCGTACATCACGTAGAATGGTTCAAGGGAAGGGGTCAATGGATTTGTGGCGTTAACTATATCGAACGTTCCATATAAGGCCGGGTGCTAAAGAAAACCATGGAATAATCAGACCATTGCAGGGCATCTATCGTGAGAACTGTCAATCTATCCGTCATCGAGAACTTACGCTTGCCCCAGTGGGCCTGGCGAGCGAGGCAGAGAGAGCCTCCGCCGGGGCTACCACTGCCAAGCGTTTTTCGAAGACCGCATTGCGATATTGAAAGAGAGAGGAGAGGACTATGACCTGGAAGGCATTCTATGAGGGCATCGGTTATCCTGGAAAATGGCTCGAAGAGGCCACACGATACGGTCCCAACGACTCGTACGTCATGTACGAACCAGGCTGGGATGAGCCGCTCCCACCCATTCCACGGATCTCCATCTATGATCTTTTCAGACAAACCGCGCAGAAGAATCCAGAAAGCGCGGCCCTGGTTTTCCTTGACCGCGTGATCAGCTACGCTGAACTGGACGAGATGATAAATAGATTCGCCGGACTACTTCTCGATCTGGGCGTCAAAAAGGGTGACTTCGTGGCTACGATGCTCCCGAATTCGCCACAGCACTGGGTCGCCTTTTACGCTGCCGCCAGGATAGGGGCGGTCCACGCGCCGTTCAACGTGATGTACAAGGGCGAGGAAATCGCCTACCAGCTCGAGGATTGCGGGGCGAGAACCGTCATCACCCTTGATCTGTTCTATCCGCATTTCGCCCGCCTGAAGGAAGAACTCGGGATAGAGAATCTCATCGTGACGAACATCAAGGAATTTGCCGCTCCCGATTTTGAGGTGTACGAGACGCTGAAGCCATTCTGGGCCCATGACAAGAAGGCGATCGAAGGAACCGTAGATTTCGTGGGGGGACTAGAAGAGCACGACCCCGTGCAGGTACCCGTTGACATTGACCCGGAACAGGACATTGCCCAGATCATCTACACCGCGGGAACGACCGGCAAGTCAAAGGGAGCCATGCAGACCCATCTCAACATGGTCCACAACTCGATCACTCACACATTGATCAGCAAATGTACAGGGAAACCAGTCAACTACTCAGTATTGCCCATGTTTCACACCGGCGGGTTCTTTCTGTTTCCTCTGCCCACACTCTATCGGGGCGGCACGGTCATTACCGTGCCGATATTCGATCCGGAACATGCGCTCAAGACCATATCCGATCACAAGGTCAATGTGCTGTTCGGTTCGCCGACTCTATACCTTGGGTTACTTCAGCATCCGGCTCTGAAGAGCTTCGATTTGAGCAGCCTGGAAACCACTGCTGCCGGGGCCGCACCAGTCCCGGAGGAACTCAAGCAGGTCTGGCAGAAGAGCACGGGCATCCCACTGGCAGTCGGGTGGGGAATGACGGAACTCAACACTGCGGGCAGCTACAACCTACTCAACAAGAAGCAAAATCTTGCATCTATCGGCGTTCCCCTGGTCGGGGAGGCAAAGATCGTCGACAACAAGGGAAACGTAGCCCCCAGGGGGCAAATCGGAGAGATACTCTACCGGGGTCTTCAGGTCTCAAAGGGATATTTCAACAAGCCCGAAGACACTGAGGCCTGCTTTCAAAAGGACGGATGGTTTTGTACTGGAGACGCCGGACACCTCGACGAGGAGGGATTCATCCATTTCTCGGACAGAATCAAGGACCTCGTGATAGCGTCCGGCTACAACATAGCGCCGGTCGAAGTGGAGTATACCATCATAAAGCATCCGGGAGTCCTGGAGGCGGCTGTAGTCGGTATCCCTCACAAATACCGGGGCGAAACGATCAAGGCATTCGTCGTCCTGAAGGACGAGTTCAAGGACAAGGTTGATGAAGAGGAGATTACGGGCTTCTGCAAGGAGCGACTGGCTACGTTCAAAGTGCCGAAGATGCTTGAGTTCGTAGAGGCCCTACCCAAGAATCCCCTGGGCAAGACCCTGCGGAGAGTGCTTCGAGAGCGTGAACTAAACAAAACCGCATGATGGCGGACACTGCTTCGGGCTCGCGGCGGAGCAGCGCCAAATCAGAGGAGTTGAGGAGACTATTGGATGAGTAAAAACGTGATCTACGAAAAGAGAGGCAAAATCGCTTACGTTACCATCAACCGGCCGGAGGTCCACAATTGCATCGATGTGGAGACGTCCGACGCACTCCTAGAGGTTTGGGAGGAAGTCAAAGGAGACAAAGAGGTTCTGGTCTCTATCCTCACCGGCGCGGGTGACAAAGCTTTTTGCAGCGGGGCCGACCTCAAGAAGCTGATACCCCATATCAGAGACACCTCAGAGGAGGAAAACAGAATCCGCTCGTACCAGGGCCCGGGATGGGGCGGAATATCGGGAGGATACAAGATCTACAAGCCGATCATCGCCGCCATACACGGATATTGCGTCGCCGGGGGGCATGAACTGGCGGAATTCTGCGATATCCGAATCGCGGCGGAAAATGCGGTGTTCGGCCACCAGGAAATCAAATGGGGTCTGATGCCCGGTGATGGCGGTTGCTCGCGGCTCTGGCGGATCGTGGGACTTGGGCGGGCACTGGAAATTATTCTGACCGGCAAGCTCTACGACGCTCAAGAAGCGTACCGCATCGGCTTCGTCAACCACGTGGTTCCGAAGGGTGAACTCATGGACAAGGCGGCTGAGCTTGCCCAGGCGATTGCCGGTAATGGCCCAGTTGCACTGAGGGCAGCCAAAGAGGCAGTCCTCCATAGCATCGGCAGGCCGTTGGACGAAGGCATCATGTTCGAGACTGATACGTTCAACTACCTCTGTCGGTCGGATGACTGGGAGATCGGGCAGAAGGCATTTCTCAACGGGGCCAAAGCGATCTTCAGCGGCAAATAGGAGCCCGCTCGCCGGGCGGGCCGACCGGTAAGAGTTCACCGGGGAGGCGCCTTTTTGTAGAAAGGGCCTCCCTGCCCCCTCAATCCCAGGTCCCGCAAGACTTCCATTTTACGGGCCCTTATGCCGCTTCGCCATTTATAGCAGTTCTCGAAAGTTCTCACGGATTCGCAGACTGGAAAGTCTGCGCCACAGGAAGAAGTTTCGGAGCAATCGGAAACTACTTACGCAACCGCTATTATTCCTGAACATCGGCCGACGTTGAGCCGGTCCGGGTGTGGTACCATTAGACAGGTGGGCCGGCAGGATGCCGTTCCTACTTCTTGTCCGCGTTGGATTCCTTTGGAGCGATTTCCTTTCGCAGTTGCTCCACCCAGGGGGTGACCATTTTGCTGAACCGGGACCCTTCCGAGGAGGCGAGCAGCGCCTCAAATGCTTTGAGCGCCCCTTTCTTGTCGCCAAGGTCCTTTTGGAGGACTATTCCAAGGTTGACGAGGGCAAACGGATGGCCCGGATTGAGTTTGAGTGCTCTTCTGAAGGACTCGGCCGCATCCGATGATTTCCCCAGTCTTCGGTAGCTCACTCCCAGTTGAGTCAACACATCAGGGTCCTGGGGAGTCAGTTCAAGGGCCTTCTGGAACGCTGCTACGGCCTCGTCATTTCTGCCCGTGCTCAGATAGGCGTTTCCAAGCTGAACCACAGCCTGCACGTTTTTGGGGTTCTTTTCCAGCATCTTTTCAAGCGCGGCGATTCTCTGTTTGCCTTCAGAGAGCCGGGCTTCCCGGGCGGAAGGATGCCCCTGGGGCTGCTCACACTGGTGCTGAGCAATATCCAATTTCCACGCGGAAAAAACGATTCCTGCCACGAAACCTGCCACAAAAACTACGGGCCACATCCATAATGATCGGGATTTTTTCACCTGGCGCAACTCCACTGAATTTTGATCAAGAGTAGCACAGGTGATGCTGTCGAGGGAAGGCGGCCGGGCAACGGGGACCGGCAGGTCGTCAAGAATCTTCAGCGCACGGGGTCCATCCGTGTTAAACTTGGCCCCTGGAGGTGTGCAATGGATGATATCAAAACCAAATACAAGACTGTAATGGACGATCACTTTCCCGGGGATCTGACAATCAGCTTCGGCGATCAAACACTCGTGTACCGAAAGAGATCGTGGAAGATCTCGGATTCGGGGGGAGATCTAATTGAAAAGGGGTTGCGGTACGGTGAGAATCCAGGTCAGGAGGCCGCTCTCTACGAGCTGGTGAACGGCAACCTCATTCTTGGCGAGTGCAAATTCATAACACCGAACCTGGGCCTGGTCGGTTCCTTGAACGAAGACCAGATGCTGCAGGCCGGCAAACACCCCGGGAAGACCAATCTTACCGATGTGGACAACGCCCTCAATATCCTTAAGTATCTCATGGACAAGCCCGCTTGTTCCATCATGAAACACAACAACCCTTCCGGAGTGGCGGCTCAGGACACCACGGAAAAAGCCTATGATCGGGCCAACATGGCGGACAGAATTGCCGCGTTCGGCGGGGCCGCGGTGTTCAATAGACCTATCGACAAGGCCGCCGCGGAAATGGTTTCAGAGAACTACCTGGAGGTGGTTGCCGCGCCCGAATACGAAGAAGGGGCAATGGAGCGACTCCGCAAGCGCAAGAACCTCAGGATTCTTGCAATACCGCGCATAGACCGCCTTAAGGACTACCTCCATTTGCGGTTTGTGGACTTCAAGTCCCTGATGGACGGTGGACTCATTGTGCAGCAATCTCCCATCAATGCTATCCGTTCCGGGAAAGACCTCATTCCGGCGAGATCGACCTACCGCGGGGAGGAATTTGTGATCGAGCGCGCTCCCACGGAACTGGAGATCCAGGACATGGTATTCGGCTGGGCCGTCGAGCAAGGGGTTTCATCCAATTCCGTCATCTACGTGAAGCACGGATGCACGGTAGGAATAGGAACCGGCGAACAGGACCGCGTCGGTGTAGCGGAATTGGCCATGGTGAAGGCGTACACGAAATTTCGCGATCGGCTCTGCTTCCAACAACATGGTGTGCCGTTCAACGAACTTCAGGACAAGGATATCCGCAGACAACTCGACGCGGAGACGAGGGACATGAGAGCGGGCCTGCTAGGATCTGTGATGGTATCCGATGCGTTTTTCCCTTTCCGGGATGGAGTGGATGTTGGAATCAGGGAAGGGGTTTCAGCCATTGTGCATCCCGGGGGGTCCGAGCGGGACTTTGAGTCGATTCAGGCCTGCAACGAAGCAACCCCGCAGGTTGCCATGATGTTCACAAATCAGCGAGCGTTCAAGCATTGATACGGGCCCGTGTGCCTTCAGACACATGGGGGGTGGAGGTCTTCTGTGAATGTGTCATTGCCCCCCGCAAATGAATGGTTACCCTCTGCTCGTCAATTTGACTTGACATTCCGTAGCCATTCCGGCATGTTATATTTTTATCTCTTTGTAGGGGCAGTGAAACTGTGTTTGAATCAATTCCTTCTGCAAATCTCTCCCCGTTGGCCGGACGCGCACTGACGATGATCCGGACGATTTTCATGATCTCAGCGGTTCCAGCCCTGGGCCTTCTCCTTTTCCAGCATTGCTGTGCGGCCTCTGAACCGCGGCACGGGCCCGCCACCCGCATTGTCGTCATGAAAGCCCGGCAAGTACTGGAGCTTCATGAGAATGGGGGCAGATCCAAGACTTACAGAATTACGTTGGGGACCCGTCCCAGGGGGCCGAAGAGGATTACGGGGGACAAGAAAACGCCTGAAGGCGAATATTTCATCTGTTACAAGAGCACAGCCAGCAAGTTTCATCGCTTCCTGGGGATCAGCTATCCGGGCATCACGGACGCGCAGGGGGCCTTTGAGAGAGGAATGATATCGCTGGATCAAAGGGATTCCATAATCGACAGCATCAAACGGGCCAAGAAGCCCCCTTGGAACACCAAACTGGGAGGATGGGTCGGAATTCACGGGTACCCGAGCAATGAGTACTTAAGGAAGTGGGCGGTGCTGCTCTTGCCCAAGCCTCACAATTGGACCGACGGGTGTATCGCGATGTGGAATTTTGAAATTGAGGAACTATTTTCCAGAGTTCGGGTGGGAACTCCCGTGACCATACTTCCCTGACTCCATCAACTTATGATGCCGATTTCCTTGCCGACTCGCCCGAAGATCTCCAGGACTTGTTCCAGATCCTCCATTGAGTGGTTCGCCATTAAGCACGTCCTTATCCTCTGTTGCCCGTCGGGAACCGCGGGAACGCCGACACAGTTCGTGAACACCCCTTCCTCGAACAAGCGTCTCCAGAATACAAGGCCTCGGACATCATCCCCTATTATCAAAGGAACAATAGGTGTTTCAGTCTTACCTGTATCGAATCCCAGGGACTGGACCCCATCAAGGAAGAACCTGTAATTCTCCCAGAGCCTTTCCCGAATTTCAGGCTCGGTCTGCATCACTTCCAGGGCCGCCTGCACCGCTGCAACCGATGCGGGAGGCATGGCCGCGGAAAAGATCAGGGCGCGGGAGTTGTGCTTCACATAATGGATTACATCTTCGGCGCCGGCAACAAAGCCGCCTATTGAGGCAAAAGACTTGCTGAAGGTTCCCATGATCAGATCAATTTCGTCCGTCAAACCGAAAAAATCGGCCACGCCCTTCCCGTTTTCCCCTAGAACTCCTATCCCGTGGGCATCATCCACCATGATCCTGACGCCGAACTCCTTTGCCACGGCCACCAATTCGGGAATCGGAGCGATGTCTCCTTCCATGCTGTATACCCCATCAACAATTACCAGAACCCCATGTTCCGGGGAACAGCGCTCCAAGTTCCGGCGCAGGGATACCGGATCATTATGGCGAAATCGTTTTACCTTTCCGAATCCGAGGCGCGCACCCTCATAGACGCTCGCGTGAACGCCCCTATCTATCACTACCGTGTCGTGCCTTCCTACCAGCGGAGCGATAACCCCCTGGTTGGTCAGAAATCCGGTAGTAAAAACCAGGGCCGATTCCTTGCCCATGAAACGCGCCAGGTTCTCTTCCAACTCCTCATGAATGTCCAATGTGCCGTTTAACAGTCTGGAACCGGAACAGCTGGTACCGTATTCCTCGAGTGCCTTGACCGCCGCCTCCTTCACCTTGGGGTGGTTGGTAAGCCCCAGGTAGTTGTTTGAGCCGACCATGATCAAATCGCGGCCGTCAATGAACACGTGTGTTCCGTCAAGACGGCTTATGGGCCTGAAATATGGGAACACTCCCGTAGCCATTACCACTTTGGCCAGGCTGTAGGCATTGCATTTGTCGAAAAGATCTGCCATTGGGGTTATTATAAGCGCTTATCTCCGGATCATTCTATTTTATACCCTGACATGGGGAAACGACAGAACTACGCCATCCGCCCCTGAGACTCGGATTCATTGCAGCGACGCCCCGCGTTTATCATCGTAATCGTACAGTTTATCGTTTCTCACAAAGGAATGTCAAGAACCCCCTGCCGGCATCTCACACCCTACGGTCATGCGGGCCGGCCTATCGCCGAGCAGTCAGCAGATCGGGAACGCGCCACCTTGCGCGTACAGGCCCCATGGGTGAGTTGGAGAATCGTTCGGCCACACGTATTCCCTTTAATTCCTTGCGGGAAAGGTAGGCCAGCGGATTGTACAGGTTGTTGTCCACCCGTACTTCAAGGTGCAGGTGCGGGCCGGTGGAACGACCGGTGTTCCCCACCAGCGCTATCTTCTCTCCCCGCTTCACTCTATCGCCCTTCTTGCGAAGAATGCGGTGCAAGTGAGCGTAATAAGTATAGACTCCTTTTCCATGATCAATCAGCAGCGTCTTGCCGTAACGCCTGAATCGTTTTCTGCTCCCTGCGAAAACCACTCGACCGCCCGCGCAGGCCAAGACCTTACGCCCCACCGGCGCGGCAATATCCAGGCCCTTGTGAAAACGACCCCAACGATGGCCGAAGGGAGAGGTCAGAAGCCCTCCGGGCACGGGAAATGTCAGCCACGGAACACGCGGATTCTTCTTGCCCCGAATAGCCTTGGCCAGCGTAAAACCGCTCTTCTTTCGCTTCCACCTTCGCTTGCGACGCTTCTTCTTTTTCGCCACTCTCACGACCGGCTCGACGCTGAAGTCCTCCACGATCGCGGCAGACGGCAGAAATATCGTATCCCCCTTCTTCACCGTAAAAGGAGAATTGATTTTGTTGATCTCGGCAACCTTAGAAAAATCGAGTCCGTACACGTCACAGATGCGACGCAGGGTCTCTCCTAACCCTACTATGTGGAAGACTCCGTCCTCGTGAGTTTCGGGAACCGCTCGATCCACCTTGGCGGTCTTTACCGTCCTCTCGGACGCGATCTTCGTATCGACGTCCTTCTTGACAAGTCCGACAGTGGATGAGCAGGCCGTCAACAGCGGTAACAGAATCACGGCCATCCATTTGCATTTCTTAAGCATGCTGAGTCCGCTTGAGAAGCCGGGATAATCACTGCACACGGTACATCGGCTTGGCGATAAAGTCAATAATAAACGCTATCAAGCCCTAATATCTCGAAACTGGTTGAGCTTCAGGCCGCAACACCCCTTGCGGACCGCCTCTTGTCAGCAGGCGGCCACGCGCCCTCCTGTCGGTTCCAGACCAAGCGATTAATAACCGGAAATCATTAGATTCCCCCTCTTCCTTGGGCAAAGGTCAGCTTGACGGGAGGGGGAAGGGGGCATAGGCGTTAACTTAAGGCCAAATTGCCTAGAAAACCCCTGAAAATGGGGTCTGTTACGTGCGGACCTCTCATACCAATGCGCAATCAAGAGAGTGAGATCGATTTCTTGGGTGCCACTGCCGGCTTGCCCAGCAGTGCTCTTTATCACTTGTTTGAACGCGCATTGGTATCAATCGTCACCCCGGCGAAAGCCGGGGTCCAGTCCCGCGGGACGCGGGATTACGATGAAGAACTGGATTCCGGCTTTCGCCGGAATGACGAAGATGAGAAAGCATCGTTATGTCTTAAGTTAACGCCTATGGGGTAATGGGAGGGTGATCTTGGCACCGAATGCCGGTGCGCATCACTATAAATGAAGGCTGGAAAGTCTGCGCCACGGTTTGATACCGCTATATGCTCTGGGACGCCTTGAGTACCAGTTCCGCCGCATGGCGCGGGCCGCCCTGTCTCAGTATTTTCCAGCTGTGTGTCTCGGCTGCGAGCCTGTAAGAAGGAGCAAGCAGCTTGCGTGTGGCCTCAAGGACTTTTTCAGAGGTGAAATCTTTGACCGGGAAGTGCAATCCCGCGCCGATTCGCGCCAATGACCTTGCGTTGAAGTCTCGCTCGAAATCCTTACCGGGGAAGACCAAGCTGGGCAAGCCGTGGATAAGAGAGGCCACTGCGGTGTTTTGGCCCCCGTGGAATACGATCGCCTGGCTGCACCGGAGGATCGAACGCCCTGGAACGAACCGCACCCAGGTGGTGTTGGGAGTCGGGTCGGCAAGATTGGGCAATTCCGGGTGGTCACCCACCGCAACGATCGCGTGGAACTCGGTATTGTCGTACGCTTCCGGCAGCACGCTCACATACTCCTTGGGTCGGACCTCGCCCGTGCTGAAGTACGCGAAGACCACTTTCTTGCCGTGAACGCTCTCAAGCAGACCCGGGGGAAGCGGGGCCAGTTCCATGCGGTCGAAAAGCAGGTAACCCACGTAATGGAGGTCGGGAACGTCGGCCAAAAGAGGCTCCAATTCGGGAATGGTTGGAGCGATCTTGACGTGGCTCCGCGAGAAGAAGAGTTCGGCCACGCCTTCAATAGGGTGGAGCTTATGTTCTTCCAAAATGCGGTTGAAGCCCACCACCGCTTCATCGTGGGTCACGGCCCTGTGTTGGGTCAAGAAAGGCGAGACAAAACGAGGATCAGCCGGGCTGCACGCCGTGGAAACCAGCGGTAAGCCGGCACACGCGGCGGTGATCGCCGCGGTGAGCTTGAACTCGCTGAACAGAACATGGGGTCGGAAGTCCACAATCGCACTCTGCTCCGCTTTCAGCGCCCGCCGGAGGTATTGTTCATCGGTCAGATTCAGGAACACCGCCACATCCGATAGGTCGTATAGCGGGCGATGAGGGCCCGGTGGGTCCGGCATAACACCCTCCACGTAGGCAAAACCCGCTTCAGCCACCAGTTTCGCGCCTTCCCCATTCGTGAGAAAAAGCGCTTCGTGACCGAACCCGCGCAGGTGGTCGGCTATGGCCAGACATCGAGTTATGGTCCCGATCGCGGCCCCCCTGGTGATTAGCGGCAAGAACAGAATTCGCATAAGATCGCTCCGCGGGCGGGATCCGGCACTTTCAGGTTTCGTTGTGCCTCGATTTGTTGAGGCATGGAAGTTGGAATGAACTACCCGTCTTTCTCTTGAGAACGCTCATCCAACACCGGGGGCGCGGGTGGAATCTCTTGTATGCTCAGAGACTTGAATGGATTGTGTGCGGCGGGGGCTACAGCCGGTTCGGCGGTAGTCTTGGCGGCAGCTTTGGCTCGTAATCCGGAAATATAAGATTCCGTTTTGTCTATGGGGTAGCTGAGGGCTTTTCCCAGAAGCCAGAAAACGTACATCTGGTCCTTGGGCCTGGGGGCCGGTGGATTCACAGGATTCGGATTGGGCCTATTGGTGCCCGGAACATAGGACGCTTTGTGGTAACTCGGGGTGACCTTGATTAGATCCGTGGCGCCTTTCCCCGAATCTCCGAAAAGCGGGGCCGCAACCAGGACAGAAATCAAAACAACGACCAGCGATACCTTCCGCATGCCTAACCACCTCGGCGAACTATTTCCGAGTCCCTCTATCACATCTTTGTCAAAAAGCCAGATTTATTTTTGTGTTAGAGGCCCTTTTTTTCACGGATGCCGCTGCCCCGAGTGAATGAAACCGCTCCCGAGGATGTTCCCACAGAGGGGGGGCGCTCATTTTGGGGGGCCTGATGAATACGACGAACTCAAACCAAGGCTCTTATACCAACTGCCATCGCAAGAAAGCGACAACGAAGCATGAAAGTCTTGGGGC
>CAZGNL010000116.1:16001-17067 GCA_964527475.1 uncultured Syntrophaceae bacterium | reverse complement strand
AAGCGAGAAAGAAGGGGCACGCCAATGAGTCAATCCGTGATTACTTTTGAGAACCCCTATATACCATTTCGCGGAAGCATTGCGTTGCGCAACAGTCTCCTAGAGCGGGTTGCCCTGAATGTGGGTGCGGATCTCCTCCATGGCCTCCTCGTAAGAGATTCTCGTTTGCCAGCCCAGTTCTTTCCGAGCCTTGGTGGTATCTACGTCATTGTCCCGTCCCATGAGCGCCACGGCCAGACGAGTGACCGGAGGCCTGAGCCCCAGCGGTGTGAACAGGGTCTCGCAAATCGATCCGAGCGTCCACCCCACGGAAAAGGGCAAACTGCCGAAAGGTTTCTTGCCCAACACGGCCGAGAGATCGGTCAGGTATTGTTTCCAGGTCACTTTCCAATCGTCGCGCAAATGGTAGGTCCGGCCCGCGGCCGCGTCCACGGTCCCGGCCAGAATCATCCCATCGATCAGGTTGTCCACATAGATCAAGCTGGAACTGTAACGGCCCTTGTCCACAAGCGGCACAAGTGACTTCTTGAATTTCAGTGCAACCTCATCTACCCAGACACTCCTCGGGCCCACCACATTAGCAGGTCGCACGATGACGCATCCCCGGGAAAACTTGTCGTCGTACGACCTGACCAACACCTCGGATTCGGCCTTGGAATCGCCGTACGGAATGCCGCACCTTTGTGCCTCGTCTTCCTCTTTCAGGCCCTTGAGATGTCGATGCACGCCCAATGCGGTGAAGGAACTCACATGGACAAACCTGGACGCCTTGCCCGAGCATTCTTCCAGCATGTTCCCGGCGCCGTCAACAATGGGGCCGTAGAACTGCTCCTTTGAGCCGTAATCCAGGACCCGCGCCGCAAGGTGGAACACAAGGTCTACACCGTCACATATTCCCCTGAGGCTGTCTGGGGCCATTATGTCACCGGTCTTCATCTCCGAGACGGATTCGGCAATGTGACCGGCATCGTCTTTGGGCAGGACCAGAGCACGTACCTCAAAATCTCTGTTCTTCAATTCCCTGCATAACTTGGATCCGATGAAACCTGTTGCGCCTGTGACAAGA
>CAZGNL010000116.1:0-15901 GCA_964527475.1 uncultured Syntrophaceae bacterium | reverse complement strand
AGATCCCGTCGATAGTTGTACATTGCTTCACCCGCTTCCTTGGCAGCCTTGGAAGGATCTCCCTGGTATGGGGCCATCTGCGGATCACCGACCCACGCGAGACCGTGAGCCAGGAAGTAAAAGTCAGTGGCCGCATCTTGTGCGCCCACAGCTTTAAACAGCTGGCTGATACCGGACAACAGTCGAGGCACGAAAGCCATCGAAGATTTCTTTGCCGCCCCTGTCTGTTTCCCGATGTCCCGAACTTTGTCAGGATCTGATGCGAGCATTAGTGAGGTCTCGTTGGTGCCCGCGTGGGAATCCGTTACATCCCCGCACTTTCCGGGGCCGAGGCCGGTCTTTTGTGTCAGGTCGGGATCATGCGAGATCATGCGTCTGAATGATTCATGAAACGGCGCAATGAGGCAAAGTCCTTTTTTGGCAAGTTTCCTTGCTGCCACCTCGATAGCAATTTCGTGCGACGGCCCTCCGTGGTTGTCCGTCAGCAGCCAGTACCTAAAACCAAGATCGACAAGCGCTTTTCCCATGTCCAGCACACCGCGGCCGATGGCCTGATGGCCGATCGTGAATGAGCCTGCAACAGGAATCGCATCCGCTCCGAATGGTATGGTCGGAAGGACCACAGCCGTGAAATCCTGGTGCTCTTCTGCGAACTTCTCTATGATCCTGTCCCGTAGCGATTCCGCGATGAAAATGTCCGTGCCGAGCGGCAAATGCGGGCCGTGCGTTTCAATGGGCGATATGGAAGAGAATACCACGGTGGTATCGCGGTCCAGGGATTCAAGTTCCTTGTACGTCATGTCCACATACTGGGATATCTTCATAGGCGGCCCTCTTTCCGGACAAAAAACCTTACAGAGGAAGCAATATCCGAGCATACGTGATCAACGGTTCCCGAGTCAACCAAATCTCAGGCTGTTCCACCCGACGGTCGTCCTTTGTGTATGAACGACCGGCCGGTCGCTCCCAAGACGTGTGCGTCCGGAATGCGATTGTGTTAATCTGTCGGTGAGAGACTACAAGGAGGAGATATGGTCAGAAACGTTTTGTTGGTGATCGCGGCCGGGCTGCTGATCGGCCTGTTGTGGGCTGAGAGCACGGGCGGTTACGCTCGGGTCTTGATGTTCAAGACTCCGCTGTCGATCCTGTTTGTGGTGGCGGCCCTGATTCAGGTTCGAGTGTTCCCGCCCTACTTTCGGTTGATTCTTGCAGGGCTGATCCTGGGGCTGATCGGAGACGTATGTCTGGCATTGCCGGGACAAGCGGCTTTCAAAGTAGGGTTGGTAGCTTTTCTACTGGGGCACATCCTGTATGTGCTCGCGTTCGCAAAGCTCACCCGGGCAAAGGATTGGCTCAACCCGATGAACCTGCTGATCGTCGCGGTCAGCGCGGCGGCTTTCCTGTGGTTCCAGCCTCACCTGGGGAAGATGCTCGTGCCCGTGTCAGCGTACATCGTGGTCATCTCGGTCATGGTTGCCGGAGCCTGGGCGGCCTTCCGCAATCCTGAGGTGAGAAGGACCGGCGCTTGGCTCATATTGATCGGCGCGGTCTTTTTCTATGTATCCGACCTCTTTGTGGCACGGGAGCGATTCGTTTCCCCCGAGTTTCTCAATCGCCTCATCGGGCTGCCGCTTTATTACGGCGGCCAGTTCCTTCTGGCTTTTTCGATTGGGAAGGTGAAATAGGGATATGTCCCTCCTGATTACTGCCCCGGACGCACTGCCCCGCGTTCAGTAACCGGGTCATGGGTTCGGGGAGGATTTGTAGATGCCGAGACTATTTGCAAAAGGAAAGAATAGAGCCTTGCTGGACGCCGGCCGGCAGGGGGATCTTGAACTGGTGACCGAGCTTTTGAAAAAGGGCGCCGACATAGAAGCCAGGGACGAGAATGGATATACACCTTTGATGAGGGCTTCACTGGCCGGCAAATCCCACATAGTCAAGGCTCTCCTGGCGTCAGGGGCGGATCTGCGGGCAGCGGATGAAAACGGATCTACCAGTCTGATGTTGGCCTCTTCCGCGGGGCACTTATTGCTCGCCTTGCTCCTTATGAGCAAAGGGGCCGACGTCAACACCAGGGACAACGACGGGGCCACGCCATTGAGTTCGGCAGCCCATTTCGGCCGCTTGGACATGGTCAAGATGCTGTTGGACAGGCGTGTTGATATCAACGCCAAAGACAACGAGGGGAAAACAGCTCTGATGGCCGCTTTGGATTCTAATTTTCCTCTGGTGATGAGCAGGCTCCTGGAACGCGGGGCGGAGGTGAACGTTCAGGACAATGCCGGCTACACCGCTCTTATGAGCGCAGCGTTCAGCGGGCACCTGGGAATTATGAAGATGCTGCTCAAGAGGGGCGCTCACGTTCATTTGAGGGACCGGGCCGATCGGACGGCTCTGATAAAAGCAGCGGCCAAGGACCAGACGGAAGCCGCCACGCTTCTTCTGAAAGAAGGAGCCGACGTGGATGCAGCCGACAGCGCGGCCTGGACTTCCCTGATGGTAGCCTCGGACAGAGGGCATGTTCCCATGGTCAAACTCCTCCTGGATAGCGGTGCAGAGTTGGATCGGCAGGACAGGGCAGGTCGGACCGCGTTGATGTGGGCCGCGCGGGCGGGCAAGACACAGGTAGTTAATCTGCTGTTGGACCACGGCGCTGATACCGCCACCGCGGACGCAGCCGGTCTGACGCCCCTTGTCTGGGCCTCGCAGGAGGGGCATGAAGAGGTTGTGGAACTCCTGCTTGAAAGAGGCGCCGAGCTTACTGAAGAGACTTCAAAAACCATCGAGGTGCTCTTCGACAGCATTGACAGAGGCTTCACCGAAACGGTGGACCTGACCCTGAAGCGTGGGGTGCTCGTCGAGGCAGAAAGTAAGCACGGGAAAAGGGAATTGTTGGAGGCTTCTGCCGAGGGCAACCTGAAGAAGGTACGTGCGCTCCTGGACCGGGGCACGGAGGTCACTTTTGTGAGCAAATATGGCCTTTCGCCGCTCATGAGGGCATCCTATGGTGGTCACCTGGAAATCGTCCAGCTACTTGTGGAGAAGGGCGCTGACGTTGATGCGAAAGACAGAAACGGCAAGACCGCGCTGACAAAGGCTTGCTCGGTGGGTCATGTGGATGTGGCCGGGTTCCTGTTGCAGCGCGGTGCGGATGTCAACGCGGCCACCCGAAACGGCATGACCGCTCTTATGAGGGCTTGTTACAAAGGTTACCATGAGGTGGTTGAACTCCTCTTGGGGGCCGGCGCGGATGTCAACCTGGCGGACAACGCGGACCGTACCGCGGCCATGTGCGCCGCTGACAAGGGTCACTCTGAAATACTGGAACTGCTCGCCGGCACAGGGGCCGGAGTGGCGCCGCATACCGATGGAGCGACGGATATGTCGGCGGCTCAGGTGTCGGAAGAGAAGCCGGAAGAACTGGACGAGTCAATCTATGAAATAGACGATGCCGGTGAAATGCAAGCCGAAGATTTGATTCACGCGTGCATCGAGGAAGACACGGGCAAGGTGGCCATGCTCCTGGATACCGGGATTGACGTAAATTCTCGTGACAGATCGCACAGAACACCGTTGATGTGGATGTGTTTTAAGAATCGTCGCAGTGTCGCTGATCTGCTGCTCAAGCGAGGCGCGGACGTTGATGTCCGGGACAACGCTGGACGCAATGCGCTCATGTGGAGTTCCTTGTACAGTGACCTTGATGTGGCGGAACTGCTCCTCGAACGCGGAACCGATGTGAACATCAGAGATCGAAACGGCTGGACGGCCCTGATATGGGCCTCTGTAAGTGGCAGAGCCGATCTTGCCAAGCTGGTCCTGTCCTTCGGCCCGGACCTGGACGCGAAAGACAAGGACGGAAGGACCGCCTTGATGTGGGCCTGTGAAAAAGACAATCCTGAGTTGGTCAAAATGCTGTGCGCCTGGGGAGCGGACCTCAACATCAAGGGACCCGACGGCCGCACGGCCCTGGAAATTGCAACAATGAACGGACATCCCGATGTTATCCGGGTTCTGAAGGACCATTCGCGGTAATAGGCCAGTGCCCTCGCGTAAATGAATGGTTATGTCTCTGTCGAGTCTTGTGAGAGGAGACACGGAGACTCTTCGGGTTCCTGGGCGCCGTCCCCGACGGTCAGCGGCCCAAACACACCCGAAATGGCAAGACTGCCGCACAATTCCGGCGGGCATCTTCGGCCCATCGTGCCGGGAAGGTGTGTCGCATCGGCCCGCTTGAACTGGATGAATGGCTCCAATGCGGCAAGCCGGCGCTACGGCAGGATGGTGGAAAATGGCGCCAGACGCAGAGACGAGCCAGGCGGGGCGGTTTTCTGAGCGGACGGCTGGCCTGCGGTCATCCAAAGATGTCAGCACGACCATGATCTATATCCACGTCTTGAACAAAGGAGGCCATGTGGTACGCAGCCCGGCACATGGGCCGTAGGCCGGTTTTGTGCAGTCTGATTCAGCCAAGGGAGATAGGCGAATAATCAGCAATCGGGTTGATATGACAGCGCTGTAGAATACAGGATAAGAAGACACGCCAACTTCTCATACAGAATGACACGTTCTGTGTTTGCCGTTTTAGACCGACTGTATAATCATTGTTATGTGAAAAGGAGATTAAGATGAGAAGATTAGAAGCTGTTAGTATTACAATTATTTCATTGTTTCTTGTCTTTCAGGCAATTGGAAACGCTAATGCACAGAGTACAACAGGTAAGCTCGCGAAAAATCGATATTCCGATCCTAATGGGTACTTCAAGATTGTGCCTCCAGCCGGATGGCGGATACAGAAATATCCACAAGACCCTCGTGGGAAAGTTGCGTTTACTGGCCCTGCTGGTGTTCAACTAAGGATTTTGGCAAAAGGGCTTGATCACAATAGCTTTGAAAAAATGGTGGAGCAAATCAAAGGCATAGAAGGAAAAATTGGGACTAATACCAATATCGAAAAGATTAGGTTTTCCGGAAAACCAGCTGTAAAACGAACTTTTTCCTTCAAGGGTGTAAGAATTCTATTTATCGACTTTATGATAGGGAATACCACGCACAACCTCATGTATTCAGCGTCACCCACGGAATTTGAAAAATATCTATCGTTGGCAAGGGAAAGTATGAATACCTATGAACCAACTTTGCGTGGCGTTTCCGCAGAAGATGTCAAAAAGCATGCTATAGCAAGTTCGCTGCGATTATCTCAAATATTCTTTGAACAGGGGAATTACGATTTGGCGATGGAATTCATCAAAGAGGGGTTGGAAGTAGAGCCGAATAACGCCGAACTACTAGAATTGAAAAAGAAAATAACAAAAGAAAAGTGAATAGAACACACAACAACCGCATCAACTCGGGCCGGTAATGCCGCTGCGCTCCATTGCCGGCCGGTTATGCGAAACGTTAGGCCGACAGAGAAAGCTTGCATGGTCCGGAAGACATGCTATCCTGGACGTTCGGAACCGGCGCCCCGGGTTCGCTGCATGCAAACCTTGTCCGCTGCCCGGCTAAGTACTCCGTGGCGCAAATGCGGCTGGGTATTCCACCCAGTGTTGTTGTCTCAACGGGCCTGCTCACAATACGGCCCCCTATCCGTCATTCCGGCGGACGCAGGAATCCAGTCTCTTTCAAATCTTTCTGGACCCCGGAGCCTGCCCCGGACGCCGATCCGGGGTTCGCCGGGGTGACGGGCCGGGTGATTTGGCGCTATCCTTGACTCACTATCTTTGCCAGTCATATGGCGCCGTATTTGTGCAATCGAGCACTAAGGCTCAACGGGTTTGTCAGCCTTGCCGGCCAATTCCATGAGCGTCATCAATGATGTGGCGCATAGCTTCTCAACCCCATCTCTGACCACGAGAACATCTGATCTACAAATCACCAGGGTGCGTCCCCGCCTTTGCACTCGGCCACGCCCGATGAGTAAATCTCCCGCCCCCGGAGCGACAATATTCAATTTGTATTCAACCGTTAATATGGATGAATCAGCGGGCATTAAGCTGAATGCCGCATAACCACCGACATTATCGGCAATCGTGCCTATCACGCCGCCATGAAAATGGCCGTGCTGCTGCGACAACTCCTTTCTATATCCAAGTTGGATCTCACAAAAACCGGGTCTGAGTTCGACAAGTCTAGCGTCAATGTAACTCATGAACCCCTGGCGATCAAAACTGTCCCTCACCTTCTTTTCATAGTTTGGATCCGCGGGCTGAAATAGCATTGGATGAACCTCTTTTTGTTCTTCCCTGTCCACTGAAACCATGTCCGATCTCCTTTTATGTAAACTCTTACAAATTCAGATGGGCCGAGCCTACCCCAGCGCAATACGGTAGACCGCAAATAGGAGTGTGGTCCAGACCAGCCCGAACAGTATGGGCTTCCAGAGATAAGTGTATCCCGACATCAGGTCTGCCGCGAAGTATTCCCTTGTTACAAGTAGACAGAGGTGAACGGGCGACAGCATCATCCCCATGTAACCGAATCCGAATGCCAGCACCGCAAAGGGAAATGGAGATTGGCCCACTGGGATAAGAGCCACCACCAGCGGAAAAGACGCTCCCACGAACCCTATCGCGATGCCGGTCACCAGCCCGGCTATGAACGGAAGCAAGGCTATTACCAATATTGGGGGGATCCCGTACGCGGCAAGCTCCCATCTGACGTGCTCAATGGCCTTGGATTCCACCAACAGGCCCTTGAAAGACATGATCGCAAATACAATCATGACCATGGAGAGAATCCCTGGATTAAGAACAGCCTTCCGCACTTGATCTTTGTCAAGAGAGTTTCGTTTGATGACGAGCCCGATTGCCACCAGAATCCCCAGGGCCAAACCCGAATATTTTGGTGAGGGCAGGGCAATCCCGGAGAAATACCGAACGATCTCCACCACAGCCTGAAGTCCGCCGAAGACCAGAATGACAACAGTGATCGGCATTGCTTCCCGAGCGAAGTTCCTCAGCGCCGAGCCTGAGAAAGTCTGTTCAGGCGCTCTGCCCTTGGGCGCGTGAGCGAGAATGAATAAGACCCCACCAATCAGCGAGCCGATCGTCAGGGGAACCTGCGCGACCATGAGCTTCCAGGATTCGAGGCCGAAAAGCGAGATGGCAAGAATGATTCCGGGGTACAGTGGCCACCAGAATTCCCAGATATGACGAAACCAATAGTTGACAGCCACCTTGAGTTCCGGTTCCGCGTCTTCCGAGGCTACCGCGGCCTCAACCATTGGCGCGGAAAAGAGCGCTCCTCCAGGCATGGGCAGCAGCCCGATCAACGCGGGCATCGCGGCAAGGGTGAAACGGGGATCCGGCGACACTGCCTGAAAGGAGGCCACCATTCTGTCAAGTTGACCGCTTGTTTGCAAGAGCCCGCTCAGGATCAGGATCAGGACAATGACCAACGCCAGCCATAGGGTTCGGCCGGCTATGGATTCACTCCAAATCCCACCCAGGATGGGCACGGCCCCCATCCCCATCCACAATCCTATGACCACGCTCCCCACAAACAAGCAGACATACAGAGGCAGCTTTCGGCTGAGCAGCAAAACCAAACCGAATGTCAGCAAGATCTTTGCCAGAGCAGGTAATGAAAAGAGCAACACGACAGACCTCTCAATTCACTGTGACGCACAGTCCGCAGCCGACGCGATACTTCAGCCGGCCGGCCGGCGGATTCACCGGAGCGCTTGTCCATGACGCGGGGGCCAATCTCATCAAGGCGTTCAAGAGCGACACACACCTGTGACCGCTCACGAAACCAATTTCCTAATCCCCACCATAGCACTTCTAACAGAGTTCAGCCGGGGAAGCAACAGGCCTTGCGAGGGCTTTGTGAGGCTTCACATTCTTCAGGTCGGCCATCCTGTCAACTATTCAACAGTCCGCCCCATCCCTCCGGATTTCTCCCACAGCTCGATCAGAGCCGGCAGGAAGCCGGCAAGATCTTCAACAATGCAGATGTCGGCCAGGTTGAATATCGCGGCTTCAGGGTCTGTATTGATTGCAACGATGAACTTGGAAGACCGCATGCCGGAAAGGTGTTGCTGAGCCCCTGAAATCCCGCACGCAATATAGAGATCAGGGGTTACCGTTGCACCGGTAAGTCCCACCTGTTGTTTGTATTCCAACCATCCCGCGTCGCATACCGGACGTGATCCGGCCACCGCTGACCTGGGGAACATGGAAGCGAGCTTGTGGATGAGGTCCAGGTTCTCTCTCTTGCGTATACCTCTGCCCGCTGAGACTACCACCGCGGCTTCGGCAAGGGCCGAATCCGAACCGCGCTCTGATCTGACTCCAACAGATCTCGATCGGCCGGGGTTATACTCCATTGTCCTCCGGACGACTGTGCCGGGTTCGGGATTCTCAGGAGCGAAAGGCTTGAATGAACCGGGCTGCACGGTGACCACCGTGGTCCCGGGGCCGGGGCTGATTCCCGCAACTATCTTTCCGTTGTGCAGACTTCGAGCCAAGCAAACACTTTCTTGGCCCGGGAGGACCCGCTCCACACCGGTCACACACGAGCCTCGCAATCGTACGGCAAGACCGGGCGCAAAGTCCGATCCCTGAGTTGTGGCGGCTGCGCACACATAGGCCGTTTGGAGTTCAGCAGCCAGCCTTCCGATTATGTTCTTGTACGCTTCCCCATTGTAAGAGCCAAGATTGGGAACATGAATTGCCAAGACCTTCAATCCAATGGAATCCGCGATCTCGCGGGCAATGTCCGCGATCCTATCTCCGAGCACGGCTACGAGGATTTCAGCGGATTGTAGACGTTGGATCTCATGGGCGCAGGCCAACAGCTCGTACGTGACCGGCTTGAGTCTGTCGTTGAAATGCTCGGCGATCACTAAAATGGTTTGGTCCATGATTTCGGGCTCAATGAATAAATTAGCGGAATTAGTCTCTTAGCAAACCCGTATTCTCTGAGTCACAAACTCGGACAACCTCAATCTGTTGAATGTAATCATGGAACGAGACGTTCATCCATCCGCATTCATTCTGGACATCTACCTTAATGCCGAGCGATTGCAGTTGTTCCACCATTCGATTCTCAATATTGTGAAAGCTGCCCAAGAAGAGTACGCCAGTTTCTCCTGGCGCTAACGAGCGATCAATCTCATTAGATATGAATTCATTACGCAAGAGCATGGTTCAATCTCGTCATTCACCTGGGAAAGTAGAATTGGTTGTCAAGGCCATTGCAGCACAAATTCGTGTTGGAGATCGTCTTCTTCACCTCTTGTTCCTTGCCTTGATTACCGAAGTATCTTGAACCTTATCCTTACCAATAGACGAGAAATTCTTAATCTTCACTCTACCGTCAGGGAAACGAGCCACGATGTCGAGAGTTCCTCCCATTGCCTCAATCGTCGCTCGCAGCGTCGAAATATAGGTGTCGGCGCGTTTTTCCATCTTGGCTACGTTGGGTTGTTTGATGCCCAACGCCTTAGCAAGCTTCTCTTGAGATATTCCCCGCGCACGTCTCAATTCGTGCAGTGCCATTTCAGTAACCATTTCTTGATAGAGCGCATCAGAACGGGCGATTGCTTCGGCGGACATTTTGGCTCCTAGTTCAACAAATTTACGAGCCATTTCTTGAGTCCTCCTTCTTTAGTGTTTCCAAGTGTTCATCATAAAGCCGATCGGCAATGGGCACGCGTTTCTCATACCAGCGATCATCTCCAGTCTTGTCTCCACCGATCGGTAAAATCGCGACCCGACGAGGGTCGAAGGCATGGATCACACGAAAGGGGCGACCAGCGTGCTGAATCCGTAATTCACGCATATGGTTGTGTCGTGACCCGTTGATACTGCTGGAGTGGGGGAAAGGGAGGTTTGGTCCATATTTACCTAGAAGGTTAACAACGGCTCTTGCTGATTCTTGCTCTCCTTCGGTAAGGCTGTCCCACCACTCGCCAAACTCATCCGTGTATTCAATGTCCCATTTCATGTCAACAATATACCCTCAAGGATATATATTGTCAAGGGTATAAACGGTCCCTTTTCACGATCTATGGCCACGGAGTAGACAGCAGTCAGAGACACGCGTCGGAATATTAAGTAGTCTCCATCTCATTCATGATCCGCTGAATTCGCCAAATACGAATACAGCATTTTAGGAAAGACCGTTTCGCAAAGAAAAAAGCCGTTCTAGTTTGTTAATTAGGATTCACTATCGACTTATAGATCAACCTCTTCCCACCAACCCCTTGAATGATACAAACTGTCCTTTCACCGTCGTCAATCTTTCTGTGGTTCCATCTGAAAGAAAACTCGTCGCAGTACCTGTGTAAGTGCCTCTTGGATACGTGATGGAATGCTCCGTGGACTCCTTTTTTGAGGAGAGCAGAGTAAGACTCAACTGTATTCGTGAAACAATTACCCCTGACAAACTCGCCGCGGAATTATGCACTTGACAAATATTCCCAGGGGTGGTATATTATGATTAACGACTGAGAGAAGGGAATCCGAGATGGATCTAGCCGAAATTACCGCTTTGACAGAAGACGAAGCAAGGGAATACTTTGAAAGAGTCCGTTGGCCAGACGTCCCTGTTTGTCCACACTGCGGAGAAACGAAGGTCGGAACCGTCAAAGGTGAATCAGCGCGTCCCGGTCTGTATACTTGTCTCACTTGTATGAAACAATTCACCGTAACCGTAAACACCATTCTACACGGCTCTCATATCCCCCTTCGCAAGTGGCTTCTGGCTTTCCATCTTATGACTTCATCTAAGAAGGGTGTTTCAGCATTACAGCTTCAACGGAACCTCGGTTTGGGGTCGTATAGGAGCGCTTGGCATCTGGCTCATCGTATCAGGTTTGCCATGACCGAGGGAGCTTTCTCGAAGCCACTAAAAGGCACAGTAGAAGTGGATGAAACGTATGTCGGCGGAAAGCCGAGGAAAGAGAGCAAAGGCGGCACTGAGAAACCGAAGTCAAAGCGCGGCAGAGGAACCAAGAAAACTCCAGTTCTTGCTCTCGTAGAGAGAAACGGAAACGTAGTCTCCAGGCCCATTGTACGCGTGGATGCCAAAACTCTAAAGGGAGCCATCAAGGAACTCGTTCATAGCGACTCCTGTATCATGACCGACGAATGGGCTTCTTATCAAGGGATTGGCAAAGAGTTCGTTGGTGGCCATAAGGTTGTGAAGCACAACGATGGCGAATTCGTCAAAGGGAATGCCTCAACGAATACCGTTGAGTCCTACTTTGCTCTTCTTAAGAGAGGCGTTCACGGTATCTTCCACCATGTCTCAAAGCATCATTTTCACCGATACTGTGACGAGTTCTCTTTTCGCTGGAATCACCGGAAGGTTGATGACAGTGAGAGAACTGTAGAAGCTATCAAAGGCATCCAGGGGAAAAGATTGACTTACAAGGCTGTTCGGTCTATTCTTGGATTAGGAAGTCGGAACCGGCTGGACTTCAATCAAGATGGCAGAACCGTTTTTTCCAGAGGAACGCTATGATAAGCCGAAAGAAGGAAAGGCTGAAACCTATTTCGTTGTATGGATTGGAACTGGAAGAAGCCATCCAGAACGTAATGGTAGTTGACCCACGGCCTTTATGGGAAGAACTGAAAGCGGAGAGAAAAAGGCAGCTAGGACCTAAAGAGAATCCCAACCAAGTGAAGATGGATGAGGAGGTTTTCCGTGGAAACAAAGCAGGTAGAAAGCAAGAAGAAGGAAAAGGGTCAGGCTAGGACACAATCTACCGAGATTCAATCCGGTACGAGTGTTTTTATGTCAGTTCAACCAAACAAGAAGCGTATCATCGAACTACGGGAGGCGTGGTATCACGAACTTGAGAAACAACACACAAGAAAGTAATCTTTGTCCCGTTTTTACCGTAGGTGATTTAATCCTCCGCATAGAGCTTATAGGAATGCTTCCATGTTTCGAGAGTTGCTTCCCTGGTTATTCGTAGCGTTGCATTGTATCATCTTTTTGATTCATGAGGTTCATGGAGGACAATGGGGGTTCTGGAAAATTGGTCTCACAATCGTCACTTTTATCGCAATTATAGGTGTTCCGCTATTTGTTTGGGCTGAGACGAGACGGCGGTGGCAGAAGAGACTTCAAGTTACCTCAAGCAGCCTGCATAATGTATCTGATAATATTCGTAATCACTACTTTTCCATACTGAAAGCAGAACCAGATCAGGATATGTACGCTTGTGGGCAACAGATTGTTGATAAAATCAAAGAGTCTCTTGAACATTTAACTGGGCGTACCAGTCATGTAAGTATCATCATAGCAGATAACCCACAAAGTGAACCTCAATTGCCTGACAACACGACTGTGTTTTTGTTGTGCAGAAGTGCCAATAACGGTACAGCCGTAAGGAGGCTTGGCGACGACGAGTCCCACAAACTGGAAGAGTATTCTCCTCTATGGGATATAATTAATGAAGGGATTCCATATTATGCTAAGACTTGGATTGTAAGAAAGCAGGTTATGGCCCATTGGATTCCTAAGACACATCGGGACCCCAATACTAAATGGGCTTCGGATTATAATGCTGTAATGGCTGTCCCGATTAGAATAAAGAGAATCTATTTAGCGGACAAAGATCGCGGTGTCGGAGAGTTTGTTGTTGCTGGCTTCATTTGGTGTGATTGGTCTGCCAGATTTCCCTTCTGGAAGTGGAATAGAGGCTCTTATGCAAACCTTTTGTTGTCTATAGCAGATGGTTTTTTCCACTACTTGGAGAGAGTGAAAGAAGTGAAGACAGATTCCTAGAATCAGATATCACAGCCCAGTTCTTTGCCAAGTGAATAATTCCGACTCGCCGTTGTTATGTTTCACAACCTGAAGACCACCATTGAAATCTTTCTCGATGCCGGCATAAGAAGCCCATTCGTCAGTCATTATGCAAGAGTCCTTGTGAACCATCTTAGCAACCCTTTGGTCTCAGTCTCTATTATTAAAAACGGATGAATGGGTTTGTCAAGAAAATAACTCCGCAAATGACTTTTCCGCCAATATTTCCAGCAACTTCGCGGCTTTGTCTTGTTGAGTTCCCTCCAGAACCACACCGCTGCGAGTCTTTTGCGGGTATGTCACACAGACTACGCTCTCCACGGGTTCCGGTCGTTCCAGGGAACCGGCGCGGATCATCTCAAGTTCCTGTTTGTTTGCTCGAAGGATGTTTGAGAGCGAAGGATAGCGAGGCTTGTTGATCCCGGACTGGATGGTCAGCACAGCGGGCAGATCAAGTTCCATGCAGTCGCGGAAACCGCCCTCAATCTCACGTTCCACGTATATGGGCCCAGCTTCTGAGGACAACCGTTGAAGCACTACTGAGGTGGCGCAGGGCATGGCAAGCATCTCCGCAATCATAGGACCCACCTGGCCTTGCATCTGGTCCTCGGACATCGCGCCTGTCAGGATCAGGTCATGCTCGTGTTCCTTGACGCTGGAAGCGATCAGGGAAGCTATTAGAAACGGGCTCAAATATCCCCGCTCTTCCGTGACAATGTGAATACCGTGGTCAGCCCCCATTCCCAGGGCTCGACGGATGACTCCGGCATCATCCGCGCTGCCTACGGTGATCACGTCTATGACAGTGTCGGTAAAGGCCTCCTTGATCAGGAGCGCCTCTTCCACTGCAAACTCGTCCAATCTATTCATCCTGAACGAAGTTGACCCGTCAACATGTACCCACTTGCCGGAATGGTCGATCTTGATTCCCGCGTCAGACTCCGGAACATATTTTACGCAGACCAGGATGTTCATGGTTGAACCGAAAAGGATTTTTGTACAGGGTAGGGCAGGATGGAGTGATTTTCAAGGAAAAACGAGCGAACGTTCGCTCGTTTTTCCTTGACATGATGTTGTGTGGGGCGTTATCAATACAGTGGAGCGCAATTATTTCGTGTCTTTGGGATGCGGGTTGGAATGTGTGGAAGAATGGCGGACCGGAAAGTCCGCCCTACATTCTTTTCCTGTGTGGCGCAGACTTTCCAGTCTGCGATCTTTTCCAGCCTGGATTTGGCTTCTCGCTCGCGCATCCTATGCCCGGACCATCCTGACGGAAGCCAGTTGCACTTTATGTAGTGGAAATTATTGATAACTCAAACATCCGAGGCCGCGCGTGAATCTGACAAGCTATGGCGGATGTTCCGCGCTGAACGCATCCGCTGAACCAACCAGGGAGGAATGCATATGCCGAAACCACAGTATCCGACGCAGGAAGGTATCTGGTCAAAGGGCAGGAGGAAAGAGGAGGGCTACTCCGGCGTAAGCCTCGGCACTCCTTATGGGGAGGCGGTCAAGAGCTTTCGACAGGCCGTTAATGGCCGGGATGACTTTGATCCGGCCGTGCTGTTCGTCTGGGGGACAATGCAGGCCAAGGCCGTGCTCAACATCCTCAAGTCCGTGGAAGAGACTTTTGGCGAGGCGGGCCAGGATCTGGTGCGTAAGGCCATAAACAAAGCGGGATACGAAGCAGGGGAAGGATTGTTGGAGAATTCCACTTTCCCCGAGGATCTGGACGAGGTCGAGTTGATGTCGTACATTGTTACCGGCATAAACACGGTTCTGTACGCGTCATTGGAGAAACCGTGGATCACGTCGGAAAGCCGCTGCGCATTCGACATACTCTGGTGTCCACACCAGGACATCTACACCGCGTTTGATTGTCGGGTGCAGAGATACTTCGTGGAGGGGATGATACAGGCCATGGAAGACAAGGCTGGCGTGAGGGCTTATCCGCTGCTGCACAAGCTGATTCCTCGCGGCGCAGACTGTTGCCACTTCAGTGTGGACAAAATCGAGGATGACGGGGACCGGCATCCGTGGCACGCGTATTCTGATGAACTTGGGCAGAGGGCCATGAAGAAGCTTGCCGGCAAAGAATAAACGCGGGGACCACTCTGTGTGGACTGAGGCAAACAGGATCCGGGCGTCACGGCGGTGAGAATGGAGCAATGAGCGTGATATATCTGATCAGACACGCCCAGGCATCGTTTGGGAGCGAGGAATATGATCGGCTCTCTGATCTGGGTGTCGAGCAGTCGCACATCCTTGGGGACTATTTTCGCGATCTCGGAGTGGAGTTCCACGCTGCGTACTCCGGGTCAATGGAGCGGCAGATGGGCACCGCGCGGGTGGCGATGTCACGTGTGTCTGATGAAGAGTCAGAGTGGGAGCCGCTTCCGGCCCTGGAATTCAACGAATACGACGCGGGGTCGATAATCAAATCCCAGCTGCCCCACATGATAAAGGAAGATCCCTCGATTTCAGAAGATATTCAAAGGCTGTTCACGGACCGCAAGTACTTCCAGCGGGTCTTTGACTTGGCCATGCAGCGATGGATTGCAGGAGAATGTGACGGGCTCGGCATTGAAACGTGGCCGGAGTTCACTCAACGGGTTCGGGCGGGCCTTACAAGGCTCATGGAAGAGCATGGACCCAAGAAAAGGATTTCGATCTTTACATCGGGCGGCGTAATATGCGCTGCCATGCAGATGGCCCTGGGTATGTCGGACGAAGACACCATGAGATTGATCCTGCTGATTCGCAACGCATCCGTGTCCACCTTTTGGTACGGCGCGGGCAGTTTGGGTCTGTCGTGCTTCAATTCTACCGCGCATCTTGAATTGCGCAAGGACCCGAAACTGATCACGTATCGTTAAAATGTAATCGTTCACCGGGCTTGAAGCGGTTCTGCGCCCGGCGAGAATGGAGGGCCCACTCGACGTGGTGTCAATAGGTTCTTTACGATATATCCGTTCTTCGACCAAGTGGGCCCATCCCTCGATATCCCCGTGTCCCCGTGCGAAGCATAAACCCAAAACCTTTCTCGAAGCACCCACGCCCGACGGGCCGCTACGGACCATAAATGAAGCTCCCACACCAACCGGCTCGCAAATTGGCCCTACGCCCAGTAGCT